>CBESNX010000062.1:0-8167 GCA_965531025.1 uncultured bacterium | reverse complement strand
CGGCAGAGCGCCGCCACGCCGGGCAGCTCCTTGCCCTCGAGCCATTCGAGGAAGGCGCCCCCGGCGGTGCTGACGTAAGTGAAGTCGCCGATCACCCCGGCGTGGACCAGCGCCGCCACGGTGTCGCCGCCCCCCGCCACGCTCAACAGCGCGCCCGCCCGGGTGCGCTCGGCGACGGCGCGGGCCACCCGGGTGGTGCCGGCGTCGAAGGGCGGCCGCTCGAAGGCGCCGAGAGGGCCGTTCCAGACCAGCGTTCTTGACGCAGCGATCCGCGCAACCAGGACCTCGGCGGTGGCCGCGCCGATGTCGAGGATCATGGCCTCGGCCGGCACCCGATCGATGGCAACGGTCTCAAAGGGGGCGCCGGCCCTGAGCTCCCTTGCAATGACGGCGTCGACGGGAAGGACGATCTCGCAGCCGCCCGATTCGGCGCCCTCCATGATGGCCCGCGCCGTCGCCTCCATCTCCCGCTCGCACAGGGACTTGCCCACCTCGATGCCGGAGGCCATGAGGAAGGTGTTGGCCATGGCGCCGCCGATCACCAGATTGTCCACCCGGCGGGAAAGATTGCCCAGAAGCGCGATCTTGGTCGACACCTTGGCCCCGCCGATCATAGCCGTGAGCGGGCGCTCCGGGGATAAGAGCGCGGCGCCCAACGCCTCGAGCTCGCCCTGCATGAGCCGGCCCGCAAAGGCGGGCAGCCGCCGGGCGAGGGCCTCGATCGAGGCATGGGCGCGGTGCGCCGCCGCAAACGCATCGTTCACGTAGACCTCGCCCAGCGCGGCAAGCCGTTCGGCGAAGGCCGTATCGTTCGCCTCTTCGCCGGCGTGAAAGCGCAGGTTCTCGAGCAGCGCGACCTCGCCCCGATCGAGCCCATCCGCGAGCGTGCGGGCGTCCGCGCCGATGCAGTCCCCCGCGAAGACAACCGGACGGCTGAGCGTTTCGGCCAACGCAGCCGCCACGGGCTCGAGCGAGAGTGCGGCATCGACCTTGCCCTTGGGCCGCCCCAAATGGGACATCACGATCACCTTCGCGCCGTTTGCGGCGAGCTCCGTGATGGTCGGTGCTGCGCGCTCGATCCGCGTCCTGTCCGTGATCTTGCCGCCGGCCATGGGCACGTTGAGGTCGGCGCGCAGGAGCACGCGCTTGCCCGCCGCGTCGATCTCGTCGAGGGTCCGGAAAGGGGCCACGGGGCTATCGCCTCGGTCGGGGCGCGAGTCGGGCCGGGGCCGGCCCGGCCGCCCCCGGCGCGGCGTCAGCCGAGCCTGCCGACGAGCACCGCCACGTCGGCCATGCGGTTGGCGAAACCCCATTCGTTGTCGTACCAGGACAGCACCCGCACGAACCGCCCGTCGACCACCTGAGTCTCGGTGAGATCGAAGATCGAGCTCGCCGGGCTGTGGTTGAAGTCGGCGGAGACCAGCGGCTCGTCGTTGACGACAAGGATCCCCTTGAGCTTTCCGTTGGCCGCCTTGACGACCGCGTTGTTGATCTCTTCCACCGTGGTCCGGCGCTTGGCGGAAAAGGTCAGGTCCACGAGCGACACGTTGGCCGTCGGTATCCGGATGGCGGTGCCGTCGAGCTTGCCGACGAGCTCGGGCAGCACCAGGCCCACCGCCCGCGCCGCGCCGGTCGAGGTCGGGATCATCGAAAGCGTCGCCGCCCGGGCCCGGCGCGGGTCCTCGTGCAGCGTGTCGTGAATGCGCTGATCCCCGGTGTAGGCGTGCACCGTCGTCATGAAGCCGCGGGTGATGCCGACGGCCCGGTGCAGCACGAAGGCCACGGGGACCAAGCAGTTGGTGGTGCAGGACGCGTTCGAGATGATCTTGTGCCTCTTGCGCAGCCTGTGGTGGTTGACCCCATAGACCACGGTTAAGTCATCGCCCTTCGCGGGCGCCGAGATCAGCACCCGTTTGGCGCCGGCCTCGAGGTGCCGGGCCGCGCCGTCGCGGTCGGTGAACAGGCCCGTGCATTCGAGCACCACGTCGATCCCGAGCTTGCCCCAGGGCAGGCGCGAAGGATCCCTCTCGGCGAAAACCTTGATCGCGCCCCCGCCGATGTTGAGTCCCGACCTGGTGGTCCTGACCCTGCCCGGAAACGGCCCGTGCACCGAATCGTAGCGCAAGAGATGCGCATTGGCCTCGACGGAGCCCAAGTCGTTGACCGCGAGCATGTCGAGATCTTTGCGCCCCCGCTCGTGGATCGCGCGCAACACCAGTCGACCGATCCGCCCGAACCCGTTGATCGCCACTCGAACCGCCATTCTTTTCTCCCCTCGCTCCTTATTCGCCGGCAGCCTCGAGACAGCGGCGCGCCGCCGCCGCAACCCCGTCCGCGGTAAATCCAAAATGCTCATAAAGCGCCGTATACGGCGCCGAAGCGCCGAAGCTTCTCATGCCGACGACCGCGCCGCCGAGGCCGACGTAACGGTCCCAGCCCAAGGGGCTCGCCGCTTCCACCGCGACGCGGACGGTGGCCTTGCCCAGCACCTCCGTCCGGTAACCTTCCGGCTGCTCCTCGAACAGCTCCCAGCAGGGCATGGAGACCACCGACGCGCCGATCCCTTCGGCCTTCAATGTCTCGCGCGCTTGAAGCGCGATCGCAACCTCCGAGCCCGTGGCCAGCAGCGTGACTTCGTGCCCGCCGCCCTTTTCAGATGCCGCCGGGGCCAGCACATAGGCGCCCCGGGCGCACAAGTTCTCGTCGCTCGGCCGGGTGCGCACCGGGGTGACGCTCTGGCGCGTCAGCGCGATGACCGACGGGCCGTCGCGCCGCTTAAGCGCGAGCGCCCAGCATTCCGCCGTCTCGACCGCGTCGGCGGGACGGAAGACGTAAAGATTCGGCATGGCGCGCAGGGCGGCCAGGTGCTCGACCGGCTGATGGGTCGGCCCGTCCTCGCCGAGGAAAATGGAATCATGGGTCATGACGTAGATCACGCCGAGGCCCGTGAGCGCCGCCAGGCGGATCGCCGGCCGGCAGTAATCGCTGAAGATCAGGAAGGTGCCGCCATAGGGGATCAGCCCCTTGTGCAGCGCCATCCCGTTCATCACCGCCGCCATGGCGTGCTCGCGCACCCCGTAATGGACGTAGCGCCCGGAGAAATCCTCGGCCGTGATGACTCCCTGGACCCGCGTCCTGGTGTTGTTCGACCCGGTCAAGTCGGCGGAGCCCCCGATCATCTCAGGTATAAGCTCCGTGAGAATCTCGAGCGCCTCCTGGGACGCCTTGCGCGTCGCCCAGTTGGGCGGCTCGCCGGCGAGGCGGCGCTTGTGCTTCGCGACCGCCTGGTCCAAGCCCTCGGGCAAAGCGCCCGAAAGCGCGCGCTCGAACCCCGCCCGGATCGATACGTCCAACGCGCCCAGGCGCGCCCGCCATTCCAGCCGCTGGGACGCCCCGCGCGCGCCCGCCGCCCGCCAGACCTTCAGGATTTCATCGGGAATGACGAAGGGCGCATGCGACCAGTCGAGCTTTTCCCTCGCCCCGGCGACCTCGTCCGCGCCCAAAGGCGCGCCGTGGGTCGCGGCGGTGCCGGCCTTGGTCGGGGCGCCGAAACCGATCACCGTTCGGCACGCGATCAGCGAGGGCGTTGGCGTCGCGCGCGCGGCCTCGATGGCGATGGCCACGACCTCGGGATCGTGCCCGTCGACGCGGGCGACGTCCCAGCCATAGGCCGCGAATCGGGCCGGCTGGTCGTCCGAAACCGTAAGCGACGTCGGCCCGTCGATCGAAACGCGGTTGTCGTCGAACAGCACGATGAGCTTGCCGAGGCGAAGGTGGCCGGCGAGCGAAGCGGCCTCGTGGCTGACGCCCTCCATGAGGTCCCCGTCGCTGGCGATGACGTAAGTGTAATGATCGACGATCTCCGGGCCGAAGCGCGCCGCCAGCAGCCGTTCGGCAAGCGCCATGCCCACCGCGTTGCTGATGCCCTGGCCCAGGGGGCCGGTGGTCGCCTCGATGCCCTTGGCGATGCCGTGCTCGGGGTGCCCGGGGGTGCGGCTTTCGAGCTGGCGGAAGCGCTCGAGCTCCGCGAGCGTCATCTCCTTATACCCGAGGAGGTACAGAAGCGCGTAAAGCAGCATCGAACCGTGGCCCGCCGAAAGCACGAAGCGGTCGCGGTCGGGCCAATCGGGATCGGCGGCGTCGAACTTCAGGAAACGCGTGAACAGGACGGTGGCGACATCCGCCATCCCCATGGGCATGCCGGGATGGCCGGATTTGGCCTGCTCCACCGCGTCCATCGCCAGCGCCCGGATCGCGTTGGCCGCCGCCGCGTGGGTCACGTCCAAGACCTTGCCTTCCGGCGCTTGTGACTCCTCTTTCGGCAAACCGCTCACGGCCCCCTTTGCCTCCCTGCGACCCGGCGCCGCGCGCCGGGATAAGTGGTTGATAAGCAATCGAACGCGCATAGGCAACGATGAATTGGACGAATCCCATGGAACCCGCGACCGCACGGCCCAGCCGCGGCGCGGGCAGGCAACGAAGACGCCGCGCCGCGCCCCTCAAATGGGACGAATGCGTACCCGCTTATCGGCTTGACCGCCCGTTGGGGCTCGATTGGATAAGGTACGTGGAACCTTTCAGAACGGTGCGCCCGGCGGCCCGCGAACCGCGAAAAGCCCTCGCTCAATAGCCGTGGACGCCGTTTGGTGCTAGCGTCGCGGCAGCATGCTGCAACCCAAGAGAACGATTTCGTGAAGGGTGAGGGCCATGGCACGGACTCCAAAGACGCTTCGACCGGCGGACATTTGCGACGTGCGGGGGGACACGGTTCGCATTTGCGATCCCCTCTTTAACGATTACGGCGGTCGCGTCGTCTTCCAGGGAACCATCGTTACGGTCAGCACCTTCGAGGACAACATCAAGGTCAGAGAGGTCTTGGCCTCCAACGGCGTGGGCAAGGTGCTTGTCGTCGATGGCGGCGGATCGCGACGCCATGCCCTCATGGGCGGGGACGTTGCCGAGCTTGCCGCAACCAATGGCTGGGAGGGGGTCGTTTTTTTCGGCTGCATCCGCGACGCGCACGAAATAGCCGAGAAGAACGTCGGCGTCAAAGCGCTCGGCATAAATCCCCGCCGGCCCTTGAAAATGGGCCGAGGCGAGGTCGGTCCGACCGTGCGCTTCGCCGGTGTCGATTTCCGTCCCGGCGAATATCTCTATGCCGACGGCGACGGCATCGTGGTTATCGACGAGCCCGTGCCGGACGAATGAATCCCGCCCGACGCCGAACGGGTCGCGCGGGATGGGGCCGTGCCCTGATGCGAAGCCCCTTGCTTCTCACCCCGGCGCTGCCGGTGAACGTTGCCGCCCGTCCCGGCCGACCGAAGCAAGGTTCCGATTCGGGTTGGCGCCGGGCAGACACGGCCGGCCGCCGCGGGCGATGCCTTTAATCCCTTTGATTCCGCGGCCGTTCCGAAATATGAAGAAGGGCGCCGCCGCTTGCGCGGCGTTCAGCCGCCAAACCGGCGGGACGGTCCGGGCCAAGCTTGCTCAAGACGCATGACCTCAAGACGCATTCATGTGGGAGGGCCCTACTTCGAAGACCTCGCGCTCGGGCAGGTCTTCGACGACGCGCCGCGCGTCACCTTGACGCCGGGACACGCGGCGCTGCATCAGGCGCTCTTCGGCGACCGTTTGCGCCTGGCTCTCGACGCCACCTTGAGCGAAGCGGTGACGGGCCACGCGCGGCCCTTCGCCAACCCCATGCTGGTCTGCAATCTCGCCATCGGCCAGACCACCGCGGCCTCGCAACGGGTGCTGGGGAATCTCTTCTACCGGGGGCTCGTGTTCCTGCGGCCCGCCTTCATCGGCGACACGCTCGCAACGCACACGAAGGTCGTCGGGCTCCGCCAGAACGCCTTGCGGCCGGGGCGGCCCGCGACCGGCATGGCGACCCTCGAGATTGAAGTCAGCAATCAGGACGGCGAGACGGTGCTGCACTTCTGGCGCTGCCCCATGATCGCCTGCCGCGATCCGGAAGCGGCCACCGGGCATGCCGGCGATGTCGATGTCATCCCGGCGGAGGTCGATATGGGCAAGGTGAAGGCGGCGGTGCCCGCCGGCTGGCGGCTCGAGGTGTTCCGGGAACGTTGCCCCGGCCCGCACTTCGCCGACATCGAGGCCGGCGCCGTTTACGACATCGAGGCCCGCGACCTGGTCAGCTCAGCGCCGGAGCTCGCCCGCGCGACCCTTAACATGGCCATGACACACTTCGACGCGAATATCAGCGTCTATGGCGTCCGGCTGGTCTATGGCGGGCACGTCATCGCCATGGCCGCGGCGCAAACGTTGCGCGCCCTTCCCAACCTGGTCACGATCCTCGCCTGGCGGAGCTGCGATCACACCGGCCCGGTCTTCGAAGGCGACGTCCTGAAAACGGAACTGACCGTGGAAGCGACCCACCCCTTAGGGCGCGGCCACGGCCTCGTGGACTTCCGCGCCGTGGCCAGGGCCGAGCGCGGCGGCGAGGCGTCACGGGCGGGCATGGAAGCCGGCGCCGAAGCCGAGGTGCTCGACTGGCGCTTCATCGCGCTGCTCGCTTGAGGGACCCGAAGATGCCCGGAACACTCGAAGGAATGCGCATCGTCGAGGGCTCGGCCTTCGTCGCGGCGCCCTTGGGCGGCATGACGCTCTCCCAGCTTGGCGCCGAGGTCATCCGTTTCGATCCCATCGGCGGCGGGCTGGACGCAAGGCGCTGGCCGGTGACGGCCGAAGGCCGGAGTCTGTACCGGGCGGGGCTGAACAAGGGCAAGCGTTCCATCGCCATCGACCTTTCCTCGCCCCAGGGCCAAGACATCGCGGCCGCGCTGATCACCGCGCCGGGCATGGACGCCGGCATGTTCCTGACCAACTTCCCGGCCCGCGGCTGGCTCGATTACGAGGCGCTGCGCGCGAAGCGTTCCGACCTCATCATGCTCAACATCCTCGGCAATCCGGACGGCTCGAGCGCGGTCGATTACACCGTCAACTGCGCGGCCGGGTTTCCCCACGTCACCGGTCCGGAAGCCTCGGACGCCCCGGTCAACCACGTGTTGCCCGCCTGGGATTTGATCACCGGGGTCACGGCCGCCGCCGGGCTTTTGGCCGCCGAACGCCACCGCAAGAGGACCGGCGAAGGGCAGCTGGTGAAACTCGCGCTCTCCGACGTGGCCCTGGCCATGGCCGGCAATCTCGGCTTCATCGCGGAGGTCCAGATCAACCGGGATGACCGGCGCCGCTACGGCAACTACCTCTACGGCGCCTTCGGGCGGGATTTCGTGACCGGGGACGGCAAGAGGATCATGGTGATCGCCCTTACCCGACGCCAGTGGCAGGCACTCATCGAGGCGACCGGCCTCGGCGAGAGCTTCGCCGCGATCGGCCGGCGCCGCGGTCTCGACCTCGATCGGGAAGGCAACCGCTTTGTGGCGCGCGAGGCCATCGCGCAGGCGCTCGAGCCGTGGGTCGCATCCCGCACGCGCGAGGAAATCGGCCGGGCGTTTGACGCCGGCGGCGTGTGCTGGGGGCCCTATCGGACGTTCAAGGAGATGGTCGAGGACGATCCCCGCTGCTCGACGGAAAACCCCATGTTCAGCGAGATCGAGCAGCCGGGCATCGGGACGTATCTGGCGCCGGCGTCGCCCCTCGATTTCGGCGCCGTCAAGAGGCCGGCTCCCGCACCAGCGCCGAAGCTCGGCGAGCACACGGACGAAATCCTGTCCTCCGTTCTGGGGCTTTCCGAACCTGAAATCGGCAGGCTCCATGACCAAGGCGTCGTGGCCGGAGCGGACTAGGGTGTGTAGTCATAAAGAGCGTTGGGGTTGGATCAAGAACCTAGCCCACCGATGTCGGCTCGTGACCCATTGCGGACATTCGTCGAGGTGCTGCGAACGACCCGGAGGAGACCTTCTAAAGCGAAATTGATCGTTTAGAATTACTCATGTAATTTTCGGGAAGTGCAACTCCTCACGAATCGCTCAGGTTGTTCGATTGTCTTGCTGGAGGTTATAATCGAACGGTAACCATTTCGAGGGGCGCGCCATGGCGCATGGAGAAAAGCGACAAGGAATCTTCTCCAGGCATTGGGGCAAGCTAACTGCTGTCGCGTTGGCCCTGACGGCCTTCCTCGGTTGGTATGACGTCGCACGCAACAAAGGTCGCCTGTTCCTCTGCGATGTGACGGCGCTTGTCG
>CBESNX010000061.1:0-8329 GCA_965531025.1 uncultured bacterium | reverse complement strand
GCGCGCGCCGGTTTGGCCATCGGTGAACTCATCCACTCATGGTTTTGCCTCTGGGGAACATACAACTGTATGCAGACAATGGCAAACCCCTTCTACGGCCCCGCGGGTCGCCTCAATGCCGCCCAATCGACCCTTTCCGGGTCCGCGGCGCGCCTTGCACGCCACGTTTCCGGATCCGGGGCTCAGGCCCGCGACGCCAGACCGGCGAGACAGGCGCCAACCATCAGCAGCCCCAGCAATATCCAGTCCCCGAAACGGGCATAAAGCGTCAGCCCGCCGAGGGGCGCGGGGAGCGGGCTGTCGAGGATGCCTTCGACGCCGAGGCCGAGGCGGCCGATGACGCGCCCGTAAGGGTCGAGGACGGCGGAAATGCCGGTATTCGCCGCGCGCACGAGGGGCAGCCCTTCCTCGACGGCGCGCAGGCGCGCGGCCGCGAAATGCTGGTGGGGGCCGGTGCTTGCGCCGAACCAGCCGTCATTCGTCAGGTTCAACAGCCATTCGGGCCGCTTCTCCGCATCCAGCACCGCGCCCGGGAAGATCGCTTCATAACAGATCAGCGGGCTTACAGGGGGAAGCCCCGGAAGCTCGAGGGTCGTCGGGCCGGGGCCGGCCGAGAAATCCACCCTGCCGGGGGTGATCTTGGTCAGCGGAAGGTAACGGCCGAGCGGCACATACTCGCCGAAGGGCACCAGGTGGAACTTGTCATAGGTGCCCACCACATCGCCATGCTCGTTTACGGCATGGATGCTGTTCCAGACGCGGAACGGCTTGACGCCTGGGGACGTGGTTCGGGTAGCGCCGGTGATGACCACGCCCCGGGGCGGGGTGACGGCGGCAATGGCGTCTCGCACGACGGCATCGTTGGCGAGGAAATAGGGGACGGCCGCTTCCGGCCAAATGACATGGGTCACCTGGCCGATTCCGGGCGCCGCGCTCATGCGCAAATGCTTGAGCAAGTTGGCGGCGCGCTGGTCGGCCCGCCATTTGAGGCGCTGCTCGATATTGGCCTGCACGAGACGCAGCCGCACCTCGGGCACCACCGCCGCGCCGGCGTCGCCGGGACGGTCCGGATCCACCTTCGCCGGCGCGCCCGCGAGCCTGACCTCGCCCGCCACCCAAACGGCGCCCAGCAGACACGCCATGACGATCACCGCGCCCCAGCGCCGGGCCCGGGACGCTCCGGCGCCGGCGGTCTCCCGATCGGCGAGGGTCGCCGGGACCGCCGCGACCGCCACCGTCAACAGGCTGAGTCCATAGGCGCCGGTCGCGGCGGCGGTCTGAATCATGGCCTCGGACCAGGCCCAGACGGTGGCGCTCAGATTCCAGGGAAAGCCGGTAAGCACATGCCCGCGCAGCCACTCGAAGGCGGTCCAGGCGACCGCGAGGGCAAGGACGCGACCCAGGCCCCTGGCGCCGCTGAGCCGCACGGCCAGGGCGGCGAGGGCGGGGAAAACCGCGAAATAGGCCGAAAGGCCGGCAACCGCGAACGGCACCAGCCAGCCGAACTGGGCCGCATCGACGAGCAGCGCGTTGGTGATCCAGTAAAGCCCGGTCACGAAATGGCCAAAGCCGAACCACCAACCGGCGGCAAGGGCGGACCGGGCGGGGGACCGGGCCGCCGCGGCCCCGTCGATCAGCCACACGAGCCCCGTGAACGCCACGATCGCGAGGGGGAGGAGGTAGAGAGGCGGAAGCGCCGCGGTCGCGAGCGCCCCCAAGCCCGCCGCCAGCAGCCAGCGCCGCCATCCCCCGATCGACGAGATCCGGCGGGCAAGGGCGGCGACCGACCGGCGGCGTTCGGGTGAGCCCGGGGAGGAACCGGTCACCGCCTAGCACTCACTTTCATGGAAGGGTGACACATCCGACGGCCTTGCAGGATCTCTCGGCCAGGAGCGTGGTCCCCCGTGATGGCGGTCCATCACAAGGGCCGCGAAAAGACGATCATATGTCGTGCCCTGCCATGAAAGTGAGGACCAGGCAGCCTTACGCCCGGCGCCGAGCGGCCCCCCGGCTAATCATCTCCCCCCGATCCGTCCCCTCCTGGCTCGTGAGGCTTTGCGTCGGGCGCGGATGCGGCCTTCGGCAGATTGCGTATGCGCAGCCGCTTGATGCGCCGGGGATCGGCCTCGGTCACCTCGAACTCCAGGCCCGAGGAATGGCGGATCACCTCGCCGCGGCTGGGCACCCGTCCGATCAGCGAAAACACCAGCCCGCCCAGGGTGTCGATGTCCTCCTTCCGCTCCTCCGGCGTCAGCACGGGCCCGGCCCTTTCTTCGAATTCCTCGATCCTGGTGCGGGCATCGGCGATGACCGAGCCGTCCGGCCGTTCGCTCATGGTCGGCGGTTCCACGTCGTGCTCGTCCTGGATTTCGCCGACGATCTCCTCGACCAGATCCTCGATGGTGACCAGCCCGTCGATTCCCCCATACTCGTCCACCACCAAGGCCATGTGAATGCGCTTCAGGCGCATCCGCAACAACAGGTCCAGTGCGCGCATGCTGGGCGAGACGGTCAGCACCTCGTGGGTGAGTTCGGAAACGAACGCGGAGTCCTGGTCGCCCGAATGGGCGAGCACATCCTTGATGTGGACCATGCCGATGACGTCATCCAGGGTCTCACGATACACGGGCAGGCGCGAATGGGCCGTCTTGGTCATAAGCTTGATCAGCTCGGGAAGCGGCGTGTCGGCCTTGACGGCGATGATTTCGGCCCGCGGCACCATCACGTCCTTGGCGACGACGTTCTGGAGCGAGAGGATGTTTTCGAGCAGCACGCGCTCATCGGCGTTGATTGGCGTCTCGGTTTCTTCGCGCTCCTCGATCAGCTCTTCGAGGGTTTCCCGTATCGAGTTCTCGCCGTCGCGCGGCCGCCGGAGCCTGTAAAGCCTGTGAAGCCAGTGGCGGACGGCCTGAACAAAAGAGGGAGAGTGGGGCGCCCCGCTCCCGCGGGGCGGGCTAGAGCAGGAGTTGTCGTTCATCGTTCCCGGTCATTCGGACGCCGCGCGCCCGCGCCGACAAGGATCGGGCAGGCCCAAGCGCCCCAAAATCGACGCCTCGAGCCGTTCCATTCTCGCGGCCTTGGCATCATCGACATGATCATAGCCCAAAAAGTGCAGGACGCCATGCACCACGAGGAGGCACAAATGGGCCTCAAGCCCCTGGCCCGCGGCCCCGGCTTCCGCCGCGGCGGTTTCGAAGGCCACGACCACGTCCCCCAGCAGAAGCGGCGCCGCCGAGTCCGGCGCCGCCATGTGCCGCGCCCGGCCGGACGATGACGCCGAACCGTTCACCGCGCTCGAACCCCCGCGGTTGGCGAACGACAAAACGTTCGTCGCCTCGTTCCGCCCGCGGTATGTGCGATTCAGTCCGCGCACCAGCCCGTCGTCCGCCAGCACCACGCTCACCTCGACCGGGCGGCGCCGGCCGACTGCCTCGAGCCCCCCGGCCTCGAGGGCGGCGGCGGCGGCGTCTCGGCACAAGGCGATGGCCTCGGGAACATGCGTGAGCCATGCCTCGCAGGGAACGGACACCGATATCTCGACATCGCCGCTCATGGAAGTTTTCGCGGCCCACCGCGGGATTTATTGCGACTGGTCATCGGCTTCGCCTTCGCCTGCGGCTTTCTCCGAGCGGCGGCGTTCGAATTTCTCGTAGGCCCGGACCACGCGGGTGACCAGGGGATGGCGCACCATGTCGGCATCGGTGAAGCGGACGAAGGTGATGCCTTCGACCCCCTCGAGGGTCTCGATCGCATCCCTCAGGCCCGACCGGGCGCCTTGAGGCAGATCCACCTGGCTGGGATCTCCGGTCACCACCATGCGGGAATTCTCGCCGAGACGGGTCAAGCACATCTTCATCTGCACCGGCGTCGTGTTTTGCGCCTCGTCCAGAATCATGTAGGAATGCCCGAGCGTCCTGCCGCGCATGAAGGCGAGCGGCGCCACTTCGATCTCGCCGCTGCCAAGCCGTTTCACCACCTGGTCGGCCGGCATCATGTCGTAAAGCGCGTCATAAAGGGGGCGCAGGTAAGGATCGACCTTCTCGCGCACATCGCCCGGCAGAAAGCCCAGTCTCTCGCCAGCTTCCACCGCGGGGCGCGAAAGGATGATGCGGTCCACCTCGCCCGTCATCAGCAGGGAGATCGCCGTCGCCACGGCCAAATACGTCTTGCCCGTGCCGGCCGGACCGAGGGCGAAGACCAGTTCGAACTCGCGCATCGCCCGGACGTAGGCGGCCTGGGTCGGCGTTCGCGGCGAGATCTGCCGCTTGCGGGTGGGGATGACAAGGTCGCGGGTGAAAACGTCCTGCGCTGCCGCGCCTTGTCCCTCGCCGGCGAGGCCGCCCGATGCCAGCCGGATGGCGGCGTCGACCTCGCCCTGATCGACGGTGATCTCGCGTTTCAGCTTGTCATAGAGGGCCTCGAGGACATCGCGCGCGGCTTCCGCGGCCCAGGTGGGCCCCGATATGGCCAGCCGGTTGCCGCGGCTGACCATCAGAACCCCCAGCTGCTGCTCGATCCGTGCGAGATAGCGGTCGTGCTCGCCGAACAACAGCGGCAGCAAGCTGTTATCGTCGAACTGCAGCCGAAACTGAATCTCTCTCTCGCCCGAGGCGGGCGTCATGCGCGCGGACCTCAAGCCAAGGCCCTCTGTAACCGCCCCGCGCCACCGAGGATCCCTTCCCGCTCCGCGGCGTCGTGTAGCGCGCCCGTCAGGCTGTTGGCATGGGCCTCCCGGACGCGCACGGGGACAACCGATCCAAACAATCGTTCCGCCCCCGCCTCGCCGTTCACGGCCGCGCCGGCCGGCGGCGCATCATCGGCGCATGCCCGAGGCACCTCGACATGGACCGCCTGCATGTACGGGCTTCGCCCCGCAATCTGTCCTGGACGTTTGCCGTGGCGGTCGAACAGCACCTCCATGACACGCCCCACGCTCGCCCGATTGAACGCGAACTGGGTGGCATCGAGCACGCGCCTGAGCGTCTCGAGCCGCTCGGCCTTGACCGGATCCGGCACCTGCTGCTCCATCAGCGCCGCAGGCGGTCCCGGACGCGGGCTGAACTTGAAGGCGTATGCCTGGGCGAAGCCGACATCGCGCGCGAGGCGCAGGGTCTCTTTGAAATCGGCGTCGGTTTCGCCGGGAAAGCCGACGATGATGTCGGAGGCGAGGGCGATGTCCGGCCGCACGCGGCGCAGCTCGTCCACCGTGCGGCGGTAGTCATCGGCGACATAGCGCCTGTTCATGGCCGCCAACACCTTATCGGACCCGGACTGGATGGGCAGGTGCAGGAACGGCATCAGCTGCTTGACCTCGCCATGGGCGGAAATCAGGTCGTCGTCCATGTCCCCGGGATGGGAGGTGGTGTAGCGGATACGCTCGAGGCCATTAATTTCCGCCAGCGCCCGGATCAGGCGGCCGAGCCCCCATTCGCCGCCGCCCGCGGGCGCGGCGCCGTGATAGGCATTGACGTTCTGGCCCAAAAGCGTGATCTCCCGGGCGCCCGCCGCCACCAGGCGGCGGGCCTCGGCAAGCACATCCGCGACCGGGCGGGAGTATTCCACACCCCTGGTGTAGGGCACGACGCAGAAGGTGCAGAACTTGTCGCATCCCTCTTGTACCGTGAGGTGGGCCGAAACCCCTTGCGGCGCCGCCTCTTCGGGTAGGAAATCGAACTTCGAATCGGCCGGGAATCCGGTGTCCAAAACGCGCCGCCCGCCGCCGGCGCGCGCCACCAGTTCCGGCAGCCGGTGGTAAGTTTGCGGGCCGAAGACAATATCCACGAAGGGCGCGCGCCGCTGGATCTCGGCCCCTTCGGCCTGGGCGACACAGCCCGCGACGGCAATGATCATCTCGCCGCCGTGCCTCAGCCTGGAGCTTTTCATGTGGCGCAGCCGGCCGAGCTCGGAATAGACCTTCTCGGCCGCCTTCTCGCGGATGTGGCAAGTATTGAGAATGACGAGATCCGCCGCCTCCGGGCCGTCGACCGGGCGGTATCCGAGGGGCGCCAGGACGTCCGCCATACGCGCGGAGTCGTAGACGTTCATCTGGCAGCCATAGGTTTTGATGAAAAGCGTTTTCCCCAAAGTCGCAACCCCACCGGCGAGGGCGCTACGGCCCGCGCGGCAGGCTCAAAAGCCCTTTTATTTCAAAGCCCTTTCATTTCAGTGGCACCCAAGAACACTAACATCGCACCCGCAAGAGTCAAGTTTGCTCCCCGATCGGGAATTCGAGGCCGAATACCGAAGATATGAGGTCCACGCCCCGCCGGCGCAAGGTTCACCGTCCGGCCGCCGCGAGCTTCGGGCGCGTCACGGGACCCGAAAGCGCTTCCGCCACGCCTTCCGCCACCACCCGGTGGCAGTGATTGGACAGGGCCTTTCGGGTGCCCAATTCCTCGATGGTGACCGGCGGGTGGAACCGGACTTCCACCGTCACCCGCCCGAGCCCGAGAACGTTCCAGACATGGGGCGCCATCACCATGTCGCCGTACCAGGCATAATAGACCCGCCACTCGCGGCCGATGGGCACGCCGTCGAGGCGCACATAGGCGATCGACAACGGTTGCACCGTGAGCGGCGCGCCGCGGATGCTGCGTTCGGCAGCACCGAAATACGCACTTTTGAAGGGCAGCACCCGGTTGCCGTCGTTGCTGGTGCCCTCGGGGAACAGGATCAGGTTCTCGCCCGCCTCGAGCCTGCGGCTGATCTCGTCGCGATCCTGCGCCGTGTGCGACGGACGCCGTTCGACGAAGACCGTGCGCTGCAGCTTGGCAAGCAAGCCGAACACCGGCCAGGACGCGACCTCCGCCTTGGCGACGAAGGAGCCCGGGATGAGCGAGCCCAGCACGGTGATGTCGAGGTACGAGCTGTGGTTGGCGACGAACAGGGACGGCCGGTCCCGGGACTGCGAACCGCGGCAGACGACGTTGAGCCCGATGATGCGGCAGCAGGCGCGATGATAGAGTTGGGGGATGCGCTCGGCGAGTCTCAGCCCGAAGGCGACGGCGAAAGCCTGGGCCGGTAAGAGCGCCAGCGTCCAACCGGCGTAAACCAGCAGCCGGACAAGGGCCCTGAGAGAAGATCTCATGGTCGTCAGGCGGTTCCCGTCTCGCGCGCGACCAGTTCGTAATGACGGACGTATTTCTCGGTCACCAGATCGGTCTTGACCACGACGCAGACATCGACGGTGTTGAACTGTTCGTCGACCACGGCGCCGTCGCCGACGAACCCGCCCAGACGCAGGTATCCCTTGATCAGAGGCGGCAGAGCGGCCAGCGTCGCCCGCACATTGATGTCGGGCTCCGCCATCAGGTTCATGTCGACGTAAAACTCATCGAGCGCCCGCGGCCGCAGGGCCGGCGGCGCCAGGTGATAGTGATAGAGATAGGCCAGGATCTCGGCCTGCTCCTCGACATCGGTGCCCGGCAGGCTGGCGCAGCCGAACAACAGCTCGATGCCGTGGTGAAAGACATAGGCGGCGATGCCGCGCCACAACAACTGCATGGTGGGCCGGTTGCGGTACGCCGCATCGACGCAGGACCGTCCGAGCTCCAGGATCTCGCCCGGATAGGCCACAAGTTTGCTGATGTCGAATTCGCCGGCCGAGTAGAACCCGCCTTTGCGTTCGGCGGCCTCGCGGCGGATCAGGCGGTAAGTCCCCACCACCGCCTCCGAACCGTCGGACCGGTCATGGTCGATGACCAGCAAATGGTCGCAATAGGGATCAAAGGCGTCGAAATCGCGGCGCGCGGCGGCCATCCTGGCGGTCGGCGTTGCCGCCATTTCCTCGTAAAAGACCCGGTAGCGCAATGCCTGCGCCGCGTCGATATCGGCCTTGACCTCGGCCAACCGCACCCCCAAATTGCTCGAGCGCAGCTCGCCGAGCCGGTCTTCCCAAGAGTTGGTGGCGTCCATGAACTGGCTTGTCCGTTGCCGCTACGCCGCTTTTCTCCCCACGCCGGCGAACGGCAAAGCGCGGACCCAAGCACCTGCTCCCCGTTTTTCGCCGCTCTTCGACGGCACGCCGAAGAGCGCAAAGCGTTTCCCGGTCACCTTCACACCCTCCTCGAGACAGGGCCCTTCAATCGGAGACATCACCTCGCCCGACCTCCCGAAAGCACGAAGGCAACAACCCAGTATAAACGAATTGCCCCGGCAAGCCCACCGCCCCGCAAGGACCGCCGCCCGGGAAAGCCCGGCCCCGAACTGTGGCCTGAAGGAGAGGGTGCCTCAGCCGCCGCGCGACCGTCTCCGGCGCTTGGTGCCAAGTCCGATTTTCTTGGCAAGCGAGCTCCGTTGCTTGGCATAATTGGGAGCGACCATGGGATAG
>CBESNX010000060.1:0-8333 GCA_965531025.1 uncultured bacterium | reverse complement strand
GCCGTCGACCAGAATTTCGAGCGCGCCGGCATTGCCGGTCATGAGTGTCAGGCCCCTGCGGTTGGGCACGCGGTAGCTGTCCCCGGCCCGCAGGATGCGGATGAGCAACAAGGTGTTGTTCTTGCCGCGGACCTGGATCCAGCTATCGTGCTTCGCCCGCACGATGATCCGCGAATCCTCGTGGCCCTGACCGTAGATCCGCGCCCCTTGACGCGGCGGGGACGCCGTCTGCTGCGCCCCGCCGGGAACCGTGGGAACCGCCGCCGCGGGGGACTCCGGCGGCGGCGCGGCCGCGGCGGGCTCGGACGGGACCGCCGCGGCGGGCCGGGACGCGGGCTCGGGTTCAACAGAGGGCGGCGCGCGGGGTTCGGCCGCCGGTGCCGCCGGAGGCACCTGAGCGGAAACCGAAGGCCGGCTGGAAGGCTCCGGCTCGATCACGGCAGTCCTCTCCGACCCCGCGCCCCGCTCGGGCCGCGAAGCGCTTGCGGCCGGCGCGGGAGGTTCGGGCGTGTCCGCCGCCGGTCGCGCGGGCGCGGGCGATTCCTCGGTCTCCGGGGTCGCCGGGGTCGCCGGCCGGCCGTCGGATTCACCGGCCTCCGGCGCGGCTGTCGTCGCCGAGGCTGATGCGGATTCACCATCCGAAACATCGGCCACGGGAAATCCCTGCTTCTCGCCCGAAACAAGGTGGGCAAGGCGATCGGGGACCTTGGGGATGATCTCGGAAATCGTGATGTCCCTGGTGGACAGGTAGTACCAGCCGCCATAGGCGGCCAACGCGAGTATGGCCGAGATCAAAAGGATCGCGCCCCTGGGAATCCGGCTCTCGGGGAGCGGTTCGGGGAACACGAGGTCGGTCTTCTCCCTGAGGCCCGAGACCTCCCTCTTGAAGCGCCTCACCAGCTCTTCTCCGTCGAGGTCGAGGTAGCCGGCATAGGCGCGCACGAAGCCGATGGCATAGGCCGGCCCGGGCAGGTCGCCGAAACGCTCTTCCTCGATCGCCTCGAGATAGGCGTGCCGGATTCTCAGCGCGGAGGCGATCTCACACAGGTCCCGGCCAATTCCCAGCCGCGCATCACGCAGATCCGCCGCGACCGAAGGCATGGTCAGGTCGGCAAAAGGGCCGCGGCCGAAATCGGGTCCTGGCCCGGGCTCCCGGTCGAACAGTCCCATTGGTTGCTGTTGTTGCTGCGCCATACCCAGCGCTTCTGCCCCGTTACCCCAGGCCTACCACACTGACCCGCTGCTTGGCGAAGGCGCGTCTCGGGGGGTGTCAGAGAGGTTATATTCGGTCATCCAACCAACATTCGACTGGCTGACCAGTAAACCTACTTTGTTAACAAATTATGGGGACGGGACGCAACGATTTAAATGACGATTCCATGATCTTTTGCGAATGCGCGAAGCTGGTCCCGCACGCTGTGGTCCGGAAGCTCGAAAAGTGACAGCAGGTATTCGCGCAAAGGGCCGATGGTGAGGCTTCGGGTCATGGTTTTGACCGGCCCGACGGACAGGGGCGACATGGAAATGTTGCGGAACCCCAATCCGATCAGGGCCATCGCCTCGAGCGGCCGGCCCGCCATCTCGCCGCACAGCGCGAGCGGCACCCCCGCCGCCTCGCAGCGCTCGACCAACGAGCGCAGAAGCTGCAGCACGGCCGGCGAGAGCGCGTCATAGCGCTCGGCGAGGCGGGGGTTGCCGCGGTCGATGGCGAACAGGAACTGGAACAGGTCGTTGCTGCCGACCGACAGGAAATCGACCTTCTGCAGCAACGCCGGCAACTGCCACATCAACGACGGAACCTCGAGCACGGCCCCGACGCGGAACTCCTCCGGCATGGCACTGCCCCGGGCGCGCTCGATCTCCAGCTCCCTGCCGAGGATGGCCCGCGCCTTTTCAAACTCGGCGACCTCGGCGATCATCGGGAACATGATCCTGAGCGGTCGGCCGGCCGCCGCCCGCATCAGCGCGCGGACCTGCTGGCGCAGCATGGCGGGATGGTCGAGGGCGATGCGGATGGCGCGCCAGCCCATGGCCGGGTTTGCGTCCCGGACACCGTCGAAATAGGGCAGCAGCTTGTCCCCGCCCACATCGAGGGTGCGGAACACCACGGGCTTGCCGTCGGCCTGCGCGAAAATCCTGCGGTAGAGCTCGATCTGGGCCTCGACGTCCGGATAGGCCGAACGCACCATGAAGGGAATCTCGGTGCGATAGAGCCCGATCCCGTCGGCGCCCGTGTCGCGCAGGTGCGAGACGTCGATCTCGAGCCCGGCGTTGATGTTAAGGGAGATATTCACCCCGTCGCGCGTCACGGCGGGCTCGTCGCGGATGGCGGTATAGGCCTGCTTCCGCTCGGCCCGCGCACGCATGCTCTCGGCAAAGACCTGCTGGACGTCATCGCCCGGACGGATGTAAAGCTGGGCGTTGTCGGCGTCGACGATCACCGGGTCCAGAGCCCCGACCTTGCTGAGCGCGTCGTTGACCAGCCCCAGCACAGGGATGTCGAGGGCCCGGGCGACGATGCAGACATGGGCGGTGGGCGAGCCTTCCTCGAGCACCAGGGCGCGCAGGCGGCGGGGGTCGTAGTTCAGGAGCTCCGCCGGCCCCATGTTCCTCGAGACGAGCACGACGTCATCGGGGAGGTCCGTCTCGGCAGGCCCGCTCATGCCCGCCCCCAGGTGCTCGAGCAGCCGGTTGGCGAGATCGTCGAGATCGTGCAGCCGCTCGCGCAGGTAGGGATCGCTGATCTGGCTCATGCGCGCGCGCGTGTTTTCGTGGATCTGCTGGACCGCGGCCTCGGCGGTGAGACCCGTCCTGATGGCATCCTGGATGCGTCTCAGCCAGCCGGCATCGGCGGCGATCTCGCGGTAGGCCTCCAGCACGTCGCGATGCTCGCCCGCCGCGGCAAGATTGCCCGCCGCCAGGATCTCGTCGAGGGCGCTGTGCATTCCCGCCATGGCTTCCTCGAGCCGCTTGAGCTCGGCCTCGGGATCTTCGGCGACGATTTGGCGGATGGTGACGCCCGGCTGGTGCAGCACCGCCAGCCCCATGGCGAGACCCGCGTTGAGCCGCACCCCCTCGAGGCGCATGGGCGCCGGCTCCATGCCCTCCGCAGGGACCCTTTCCTCGGGACTCACCAGCTCGCCGCTCGCCACCAGCTCCGCGAGCACCATGGCGATGATCTGGAGGGCCTCGACCTCTTCGTCCGTATAGTGGCGCCAAGTCCTGTTCTGGACCACGAGAACCCCGACCACGCGCCCGCCGCGCAGGATCGGCACGCCCATCAGCGAATGATAAATTTCCTCTCCGGTCTCCGGCCGGTAGGCGAAGGCGGGATGGGACTGGGCGTCGGAAAGGTTGAGCGGGCGGGCGCGGGCGGCGATGTCGCCGACCAGCCCCTCGCCCACCCGCAAGCGGGTCTTATGCACGGCGGAGGGATTGAGACCCTCGGTGGCGAACAGCTCGAGCACCTCGCCGGCGCGCAGGACATAGACCGAGCACACTTCCGCCACCATGTCGGCGGCGATGATCTTGACCACCTGGTTGAGGCGGTCCTGGGCCGACGCCGGGCCGGCCATGACGTCCCGAAGGCGCCTGAGAAGCCGGCGCGGCCCGATCAAGCCTGCGCTGGGCTGCATGGCTCCGCGGCCCCGGGCCGTTTTCCCGTGATTGAGAGGGCGAGCGCCGGTGAGACAAGTTTTCGTACGCGTTCCGGCGCCGGTCGGGCGCGGGTGACGATGCCGACGCCCCGGCCCGCCGTCACCGCGACGCTCTCGAGACCGCCGTCGATCGCCGTGCGCCGCAGCGGCGCACCCAGGCCGGCGTCGCGCGCGCCAGGGAACTCCGAGCCCCGCCGCCACGATCCATCGAGCCGCCTCAGGACGCTCGCCCTATCCATGGCCTCAAACGGCGTCCAGGCTGTAGGCGCTGTGGAGCGCCCGCACCGCCAGTTCGGTGTATTCCTCGGCGATCAGGACGCTGACCTTGATCTCCGAGGTCGAGATGACCTGGATGTTGATGCCCTTCTCCGCGAGCGTCTTGAACATCTGCTGGGCCACCCCGGCATGGCTGCGCATGCCGACGCCGATCACCGAGACCTTGACCACGTTGGAGTCGGGCACCAGGACGTGGTAGCCGAGCTCGTCCTGCTTGCCCTCCAGCACCTTCATCGCCGGTTCGAGATCCGCCCTGGTGACGGTGAAGGTCAGGTCGGTCGTCCGGCCGTCCTCGGACACGTTCTGGACGATCATGTCGACGTTGATGTTGGCTTCGGCAAGGGGACCGAAGATGCCGGCGGCGACGCCGGGGCGGTCGGGCACGCGGGTCAATGTGATCTTCGCCTCGTCCCGCTTATAGGCAATGCCGCTGACAAGTTCTTTTTCCACGATTTCGTCCTCATCGACCACAAGGGTGCCCGGCGCGGCGGCGAAACCGGAGCGCACCTGAAGGCGAACGCCGCGCTTCATCGCAAGTGCCACGGAGCGGGTGTGAAGCACCCTGGCCCCTTGGGAGGCCATTTCAAGCATCTCTTCATAGGTGATTTTATCCAGCTTGCGCGCCTTGGCAACGATCCGGGGATCGGCGGTGTAGACCCCGTCGACGTCGGTGAATATGTCGCACCTGTCCGCGCCCAGGGCGGCGGCCAGGGCCACCGCCGAGACGTCCGAGCCGCCCCGGCCCAGGGTGGTGATCCGCCTGTCGTTGCCGATGCCCTGGAAACCGGCAACCACCGGCACCTCGCCGTTTTCGAGACGGCGCTCGAGCTCCGCGGTGTCGATGCCTTCGATGCGGGCCTTGCCGTGAGACTCGTCGGTGCTGATGGGGACCTGCCAGCCGAGCCAGGAGCGCGCCGTTATGCCGAGATTCTGCAACGCCATGGCCATGAGCCCGCTGGTCACCTGCTCGCCGCTCGCGACCACCACGTCGTATTCACGCACGTCGTAAAGGTTGGAGATATCGTCCGCCCAGTCGGCGAGCTGGCTGGTGACGCCGGCCATGGCGGACACCACGACGGCCACCTGGTTGCCGGCGTCGACCTCCGATTTCACGCGCTCGGCCTGCGACTTAATTTGCTCCACGCCGGCGAGCGAAGTGCCGCCGAATTTCTGCACGATACGTGCCATTCCAACTTTCCCGGCTGCGGACGAACCCACGGACTGCGGCTTGAGCGGCGAGGCCCGTCTCGCGGCTTGCGCCGGCCGGCCTTGCGCGCTGGCACAATATTCGCGCGCGCCGCTTGCCTCTTTGGGGGCGCGTATACATACTCTGTTCGCATGCCCCAAAGCAAGCCTGCCCGGCACGCCGCCCAAGGAGTCCCGAAAATGAGCCGCGCCGCCTCCCGCAGGACCGGATCGCCGGCCCGAAAGGCCAAAGGCCCCAAGGAAAAGGCCCATGCGCGCAAGGCTCCGCGCAAGCAACGGGGGGCGGCGGAGGGCTCGGTGGATGCCAAGGAAATCGCCCGTTTCTCGGCGCTCGCGGAAGAGTGGTGGGCCGCGAAAGGCAAGTTCAGGCCGCTCCATGCGCTGAACCCGACGCGGCTCCGGTTCATCCGCGATCGCCTCTCGGCCCATTTCGGGCGCGACGCCGACGATCTCCGTCCCCTGGAGGGCCTCGCTTTGCTCGACGTCGGCTGCGGCGGCGGGCTCTTGGCGGAGCCCATGGCGCGGCTGGGGGCCGCCGTGGTCGGCATCGATGCGGCGGAAGAGAGCATCCGCGTCGCCAGGATCCATGCCCAAGAGAGCGGCCTCGCCATCGACTACCGCGTGGCGACCGCCGAGGCCCTGGCGGATGAGAAAAAACGGTTCGACGCGATCCTGATCATGGAGGTGATCGAACACGTGGCCGATCCCGGGGGCTTCCTTGGCGCCTGTTGCACGCTTTTGAAAGCGGGCGGCGCGATGGTGATCGCGACGCTCAGCCGCACGCCCCAGGCCTTCGCCCTCGCCATCGTCGGGGCCGAGTACGTGCTTGGATGGCTTCCGCGCGGCAGCCACGACTGGCGCAGGTTCGTGCGTCCCGGGGAGCTCGACGCGATGCTGCGGGCGAACGGCGTGACGGTCGCGGCGCGCACCGGGGTCACATACAATCCGCTGACCGACCGCTGGACCCTAAGCCGCGATGTTTCGGTCAACTACATGGTCTTCGCCGTCAACGGCCGGTAAAGTTCAAAGCTCTTCCACATGCTTCGGCGCGCCATGGGAAACCATACCCTTTTTCGCCCACTGAACCGGCTGGCGACCCTCCTGATCCCGCTCTTGTCGCTTCTTGGCGCCAGCGCCGGCGGCGGCGATGAATTCCCCATCATCGACGCCCACAGCCAGGTCGATCACCGGGTCGATTTGGAGAGGATCATCCCGCTGATGGACAAGGGAGGCATCTCCCGCGTCATCCTCGCCGCCCGGGGCAAGTTAAAAGTGAACGAGCTGGCGGCTTTGGCCGCGCGCCATCCCGGCCGCATCACAGCCGCGGTTCGAACCAAGGGGGGGATCTACCGGCGAAATCATCCGAAATACTATCGGCTACTGCGCAAGCAACTGGCGATGCCGGAGTTCGGCGCCATGGCCGAGGTGATGATGTGGCACGCCGAGAAAGGAAACCCGTTAAACCCCAAGGCTCCGGAGGTGGTGGTCCCTCCGGACGATCAAAGGGTTCAGGTCGCCCTCGGGGCGGCCCTCGAGAGGGGATGGCCGTTCGTGGCCCATATCGAATTCGCCGCCGCCGGGCCGGACCGCGACATCTTCATGAGGAAATTCGAAGCGCTGCTCGGCCAACACCCCGACCACCCCTTCGCGCTCATCCACATGGGGCAACTCGAGGCGAAAGAAGTCCGCCGGCTGATCGAGGCCCACGCGAACGTCTATTTCCTCACATCGCATGCCAATCCGATCGTCGTGAGCCGATCGAGGCAGCCGTGGGTCGATCTGTTCGACGGCGAGAGCCTGGCCCCGGAATGGAAGAACCTCGTGATGCAACATCCGGACCGGTTCATCCTCGCCTTCGACAACGTCTGGGAGTATCACTGGGGCTCGCTTTACCTCGACCAGATCAAACTCTGGCGCAAGGCGCTGAAGGAACTTCCGCATGAGGCGGCGCACGCCGTCGCGCACCGCAACGCCGAGCGTTTGTGGCGCCTGCCCGCGGCCCGATAAGCTTCAGGAAACCGCCTCAAATCCTCGTTCTGCGCTCGCGAAGCTCGCCCTGGACGAATTCGGGCAGCTCGGAGTTGAACCCCATGACCTGCCATTGGGTGACCTCGAGCTGCCTTTCGATCAGCGCGATCTGCTGTTCGAACTTGTGCCGCAGGTGCCATTCCTCGGCCTCGGTGACGATGAAGCAGATGCGCAACTCCTGGTCCACGACGTCGGCCTGGAGCTGGTGCACGCTGTGGACCGCCGGACGGCATTGAAAAAGCGCGGCATCGCCCTCGAAGGGAACGGCGATGGTGATGGCCTTCATTTCGGCGGCGTTCTCGATGGGCGCGTCCGAGGACCCGGCCGCTTCCGCTTCGCCGGGCTCGAGCGTGCGCTCCTCGAGGAAATAGCTTTTGTCCCAGTGCATCCGCGGGTCCGGAAATTGGAAGCGCGAGACGAGGGATTCGACGAGTTCGGCCTCGCCGGCCTCACGCATCTGATCGGCGTCCAAGGCCGCTATGGCCTCGCGGGCCGCGCCCTTACGCGCCTCGAAGACTTCGTCGAGGTCAGGGCCCGAGAAAAGGTAGTCCCCGGCGATATACATGTTTCAGAGGCCTTGGGAAAGCCAAAGTGCCCGGTTGATGGGCGGTGAGCGGCACACACGCCCGGGCCTCGCCGCCGCCCGCGGCCCAACGCAATGTTACATCCGAGAAAAATCCATGGACCTGAGACATCCATGGACCCGGGACATTCTCGGGCCTCGAGAACCCACGGCGCCTGGAACGGCGAGGCCCGCCCGCGCGGGGGCGTTCACGCGTCGTGCCGCGGCAGCTGGGGCAAACGGTGAATTTCGATCTCCTCTTCCTCGAGGCCGTGGGCTTCCTCGTCTGTCGCCTCGCCGTAAATGCCGTGCTTTTCCACCTCGCCGTAATGGATCTTGCGCGCCTCATCGGCGAACTTTTCCCCGACGTAGTCGCAGTTCTCTTCGACCTGGCGGTGCAACTCCCTGATTGCGTTCATGGCGGCCGCCTTGTTCGCCGCCCACTTGTCCTCCCGCCCGCGCCGCTTGAGACGCGGGGCCATCGGCGCCTTGGCGACCTCGGTGCTGCCGCAAACGGGGCAACCGATGCCGCCCGCCTTGGTCTGGGCGTCAAACGCCGCGCCGTCCTTGAACCAGGCCTCGAACTCGTGGCCTTGGGCGCATCT
>CBESNX010000059.1:0-8339 GCA_965531025.1 uncultured bacterium | reverse complement strand
CGACCTGGGCGATCCGCCCTTGCGCCAGTACGGCGATGCGGTCCGCCATGTACATGGCCTCCTCGGGGTCGTGGGTCACGATCAGGGTCGTGGTGCCGCTGTCTATCAGCACGTGCAGGGTTTCTTCGCGAATCTGGCTGCGCAGCTGCGAATCGAGGTTCGAGAACGGCTCGTCCAGCAGCAACAGCCGGGGCCTCTGCGCCAGCGCGCGGGCAAGGGCGACGCGCTGCTGCTGGCCTCCGGAAAGGATGTGCGGATAGCATTCGGCATAGTCCGCCATGCCCACCTGCTCCAGGACGGCGAGCGCTCGCTCCCGCTTCTTCGTCGCCCTCAGGTGCGAAAGGCCGAACGCCACGTTGCCCAGTGCCGTGAGGTGCGGGAACAGGGCATTTTCCTGGAACACCATTCCCACGCCCCGCCTTTCCGGCGGTAAGTGAACGGTGTCGTTCGCGACCAGCTGGCCGTTGATGAGGATGCGGCCTTCTCGTAGTTCCTCGAGCCCCGCGGCGAGACGCAGGATCGTGGTCTTGCCGGAGCCCGACGGTCCGAGCAGACACATCAGCTCGCCCGGCGCAATGGTGAGGTCGACCTCGTGGATCACCTTCACCCTGCCATAGGCGTGGCTTACCTTCTCGAGAACCAGGACGTTTCCGTCGCTCATCTCATTCGCTTCCATGGCCTGGCCGCGAGCGGGCGATGGCGAAGCTTAACACGATTACCGGAATAATGCCCACCAATACGATGGCAAGGGCCGCGCTGGCGGCGTCCGCCAGGCGTTCGTCCGTTGCCAACTGATAGGTCCTGATCGCCAAGGTGTCAAAGTTAAAGGGCCGGAGCATCAGCGTCGCCGGCAATTCCTTTATGACATCGACGAAGACCAGGATGCCGGCGGTGAGCAGGCTGCCGTGGATCATCGGCAAGTGGACCCGCAAGAGCGTGCTGCCTGGACCGCGCCCCAGGGCGCGCGCGGCGTCGTCTATACTGGCCGCGACCTTGTTGAAGCTGGCCTCGACGGTATTCAGCGAGACCGCCAGGAAGCGCACGAGATAGGCAAAGGTCACGGCGACAATCGTGCCGCTGAACACCAAGCCCGGGGAGATATTGAAGCTCGCCTGCAGCCATTGGTTCAGGATCGTGTCGAAATACGCCAGGGGAATCAGGACGCCCACCGCGATGACCGCGCCGGGGACCGCGTAACCCATGCTCGCGATCCGCGCCCCGGCCACCAGCACGCCGTTTCGGCGCAGGCGCACCCCGTAGGCGATCAGCACCGCGATGGCCACCGCCAAGAGCGCGGCGATGGCCGCCAGGGAAAAGCTGTTGAACGCGTATGAAAAGAAACGCTCGTCGATCATCTCATCGGCGGTTTCCACGGACCATTTGAGCAGGGTCGCGCCCGGCAACAGGAAGCCCAGGAAGACCGGCAGGAAACAGGCGGAAAAGGCGAGCAAGGCCTTCGAGCCGCTGAGCCGGAACCTCGGCAGCGCGCGGTAGCGGCCGGTGGTGTGATGGACCCGCCCGCCGCCGCGGGAGAGGCGCTCGAAAAGAAGCACGGCGAAGACGAAGAGCATCAGCATCGCCGCGAGCTGCGCCGCGGCCGCCGGCTCGCCCATGCCGAGCCAGGTGCGGAAGATGCCGGTGGTGAAGGTGTCGACGGCGAAGTACTGCACCGTGCCGAAATCGTTCAGCGTTTCCATCAGCGCCAGCGCCACCCCGGTGGCGATGGCCGGCCGCGCCAGCGGCAGGGCGACGGAGGAGAAGCACCGCCAGGAATTGCAGCCAAGGGTGCGGCTGGCTTCGAGGACACAGACCGATTGCTCGAGAAAGGCGGCCCGCGAAAGGAGGTAGACGTAAGGGTACAGCACGAGCGTCATCATGGCGATGGCCCCGCCCAGGCTCCGGATCTCCGGAAACCAGTAGTCCCCGCGGGACCAGCCGAAGAACTCCCTCAAGAATCCCTGGACCGGCCCGGCGAACTCGAAGAGCCCCGTATAGGTGTAGGCGATGACGTAGGCCGGCACCGCCATGGGCAACAGCAGCGCCGATTCGAAAATGGGCCGTCCGGGAAAGCGGCACATGGTGACAAGCCAGGCGCCGCCGACGCCGATCACCAGGGTGCCGGCGCCGACCCCAATGATCAGCCAGATGGAATTGGCGATGTAGCCCCAGAGAACCGTGTCATAGAGGTGACTCCAGGTATCGCCGGCGGGGACGAAGACGTAGGACAGGACCACCAGCACCGGCACCGAAACCAGGGCCGCGACGGCCAGGGTGAACAGGGACCATCCGTCAAGGCGCAGCCTTCGCAAGGCAATGGCGGCGCGTTTTCGCGGTATCAGCGTATCGGTGGCCAAAGCTCTCTGCCCTCAAGCCTACAATTCGGGAACGAAACGCCGCGGGTCCGGAAATTCCGACCGCGAGCGCCCCAGCGACGCTCCCCCAGTATACCAGCCACCAGCATAGCGGGACGCAGGCCGATGACATATAAATCGCTACTTTTCCGTCTCTTCAATCCGCTCCTTGCGATGGGGAGAATGTGAAACCGCCCTGCTTCATCGCGCGCGTCCATAAATGCTAGCGCCATCCGGCCCGGTCCATGAGCCGCACCGCCTCGCCATTGAGTTGGCTCAATTTGCCGACATTGAGGCTGTCGGCCTTGAACCGCCCCCAGGCGCTGACGATGGCGGACTGCGCGACGCCTGAGCGCACGGGGTATTCATAGTCGGCCTCGGCGAAGACCTTCTGGGCCTCGGGGCTCACCAGGAATTCCAGCAGCCTGACGGCATTGGCCTTGTTGCGGGCGTATCTGGTGACGCCGGCGCCGCTGATGTTCACATGGGCGCCGCGCCCCTCCTGGTTGGGGAAGAAGACGCCGATCTTCGCCGTCAGTTTGCGGTCCCTCGGCCTTTTGGATGCGACCAGACGGCCGAGGTAGTAAGTGTTGGCGATGGCGATATCGCCCTCGCCGGCGCCGACGGCGCGGATCTGGTCCCTGTCGCCGCCCTTTGGTTTGCGCGCCATGTTGGCGACGACGCCCCTGGCCCAGGCTTCGGTGGCCTCGACGCCGTTGGCGGCGAGCAGTGAGGCGACCAGGGACTGGTTGTAGATGTTGTTGGACGAGCGGATCAGGATGCGGCCCTTCCATTTCGGATGCGAAAGGGCCTCGTAGGTCGACAGCTCCGAGGGCTTGACGCGGTCCTTGTGGTACATGATCACCCGTGCCCGCATGGTAAGCCCGAACCAGTGGCCGCCGCTTTCCCTAAAGCTTGCGGGAATGGCCGCTTCGAGCACCTTCGATGCGACGGGCTGAAGAAGCCCCGCCGCCTGGGCCCGCCCCAGGTTCCCCGCATCGACGGTGATCAGCAGGTCGGCCGGGCTGTTCCGCCCTTCCCGTTTCAGCCTCTCCAGAAGCGCGTTGGCCTTGGCCTGTACCACGTTGACCTTGATGGCGGTTTGCGCGGTGAACTCGCCATAGAGCTTCTGATCGGAATCGTAATGGCGCGAGGAGTAGAGGTTGACCTCGGCCGCCAACGAGGCCGAGGCGAAAATCGCAAATAACAGGTAAAGAATGAGAGATACTGGCGTGATGGCTTTTGTCATTCCGGTCTCCTTGGGCCTTGTAATATATTGATAATACGAGGCATTCGCAACACGGGCTGCCGCGGTTTGCGAGCCCGGCCCGATGAAAAATTTATTTGGAGTGTCGAACCGGAATGTGCTTTGCGGCCGGGGGCGGACGGCTCGAGGGGACCGAACTAACCGGCCTCGCCTTCCGTCGCTTCCGCTTCATCCGCCGCGTCCTTTGCGCCGCCGCCGCTCTCCTCGTCCTCGGCCGCCTCGGCGGGGACATTCAGGCTGGCGATCTGGATGGCCGGGCGCTTGTCCCATAGCCCCGCGGCCTTGAGTTCCTCGAGTCCCGGAAGGTCCAGCAGGCTGTCCAGCCCGAACGCGCTGAGGAAGCCGTCGGTCGTGCCCCATGTTACGGGCCGTCCCGGCGTGCGCCGCCGCCCCCGGGGCGCGACCCAGCCCGCCTCGAACAGGATGTCCAGCGTACCCCTGCTCAAGCCCACGCCCCGGATTTCCTCAATCTCCGCCCGCGTGACCGGCTGGTGGTAGGCGATGATGGCGAGCGTCTCGACCGCAGCGCGCGAAAGCTTGCGCGGAACGCTGGCGTGCATCCTGAGCTGCGCCGCGAGGTCCGGCGCGGTGCGGAACGCCCATCTGCCCCCGGCCCGCGTCAGGTTCACCCCGCGGTTCTCGTACAGTCGCGCAAGCTCGGACAGAAGCGCGTCCACATCGGCCCCGTCGGGAAGGCGAATGGCGATCGCCGCCTCGTTAAGGGGCTCGGTCGCGGCGAACAGTACCGCCTCGAGCAGACGCAAGTGCTGGTGATCGACGCCACTCATTTTCGCTCGGGAACCTTACGCAGATATATCGGACCGAAATGGACGGTCTGGCGCATCCTCGCCCTGCCCTCGCGCACCAGCTCGAGACTTGCCGCGAAGGTCGCGGCGAAGGCCGAGCGCATGACGAGGCCTTGCTTCAGGCCCTGGGGCAAGAACGCGCTCAGGCTTTCCCAGCCAGGCGCCTTGCCAAGGAGATCCCGCAGGCGCTCCAGGGCCTCTTCCACGGAATAGAGTTCCGAGGGCGCGATGTGAAGGGGACCGTGGGAACCGCGGGCCTGCAAATCCCCGTAGGCCTTGAGCAGCTCATAAAGGCTCGCCGTGAAGACGGAACTGGTGATGACCTCGACCCCTGGCGGCGCGCCGCGGCAAAACACCTCGCGCCCGAGCAAGGGACGCGCCATGAGTCGCAGCCCGGCATCCTGAATCGCTTCCAAGCGCCTGAGCTGGAAGGCGAGAGCATCGGCCATCTGCTGGCCCGTCGGCTCTTCCTCGCCGTGGGGCGCGGGCAAGAGGAGGCGGGATTTGAGATAAGCGAGCCACGCCGCCATGACCAGATAGTCGGCGGCGAGCTCGAGGCTGATCCGCCGCGCCCGGGCGATAAAGGCCAGGTACTGGTTGGCGAGCTCGAGGATGGAAATCTGCGTGAGATCGACCTTCTGTTCGCGCGCCAGGGACAAAAGCACGTCGATCGGGCCCTCGAACCCCTCGAGGTCCACGAGAAACTCGCCCCGGTGAGCGGCTTGCGATGCGCCCTCGTCAAATGGCTCTTCGCCGCCTGTCATGCAGTTCTCTCACGTAACTCACGCGTGCCCGGTCAGGGTTAGGATCAGCTCGATCAGAAAATTGACCGGCCCGCCGATCAGCCAGGAGAATATGTTGAGATTGACTCCTAAGCGGCCGCCAAGCAAGGGCAGGATGAAGAGCGCCCCGATGATGATGAAGAAGCCCCACCGTTCGAGCCTGGCCAGGGGATAGGCGAGCCGGTCGGGCAGCAGCCCGACCGCCACCCGCCCGCCGTCCAGGGGCGGTAAAGGCAGCATGTTGAATACGGCGAGCACCACGTTGATCAGGACGGATCTCTGGAGGTTGGCGTCGACCCACCCGGCCGCCGGCTGCGGCAGTAACACGGTGACATGCAAAAGCAGCGCCGACGCGGTGGCGAGCGCGATATTGGTCGCAGGCCCCGCCGCCGCCACCCACACCATGTCGCGCCTGGGGTTGCGCAAACGCGAAAAGTTGACCGGCACCGGTTTGGCATAGCCGAAGATAAAGGGCGAGCGCACCACCAGCAGAAGCGCGGGTATGATGATGGTGCCGAACCGGTCGATATGCTTGAGGGGATTGAGGGTGACGCGCCCGGCCCGTAACGCGGTATCGTCGCCGAAACGCAGGGCGACATAGCCGTGGGCCGCCTCATGCAGGGTGATAGCCAAGACGACGGGAATCACCCAGAGCGAGGCGGTATGGAGAATCGCCCAGAGATCGCTCATGCGCCCGGCGCGTTCGCAAGGTCCAGGAGGACGTCGAGCTGTGTGCTAAGCGCCGCGAACGCGATCGGCTCCGGCGGGCGCGCCATGGCCAGGGCCCTGGATAACCCCATCACGGCCGTGTCCGAAAGCCTGGCGCAGGCTTGGGCGAGCTCTTCCATTTCCTCGATCTTGCCGCTGCAATGGAGCGCCGCGTCGCAGCCGGCGGCAAGGACGGCCTGGGCCCGCTCGCCAGGGCTTCCCTCGAGCGCTTCCATGGAAAGATCGTCCGAGATCAGGAGCCCCTTAAACCCGATCTCGCCGCGGATGACATCCTCGATCATGGTCCGCGAGACCGTGGCCGGCGCCTTGGCGTCGATGGCGCGGTAGACGACATGGGCGACCATGGCGAAGGGCTGGGCGGCGAGCGCCCGGAAGGGGTGAAAGTCGACCTTTCTGAGCTCGTCCAGCGGCGCCTCCACCACCGGGAGTGCGAGGTGGCTGTCGACCATCGCCCGGCCGTGGCCGGGAATGTGCTTGAGAACCGGCATCACGCCGCCCTCGAGCAGGCCGGCGCAAAAGGCGCGTCCGAGGGAAGCCGCCGTTTCGGGAACCAGCGAGAAGGCCCGGTCGCCGATCACGTCGTGGGCGCCGGGGGCGGGCACGTCCAGCACGGGGGCGCAGTCGACGTTGATGCCGAGATCGAAGAGCTCGGCCGCGATCAGTCGGGCGTTGAGCCGGACCGCTTCTTCGGCCCGCTCGATGTCCTGCTCCGCCAGTGCGCCGAAGGGGCGGGCCGCGGGGGCGGCGCGCCAGTGGGGCGGCTTGAGACGCGCGACCCTGCCGCCTTCCTGGTCGATCAGCACCGGAGCGTCGGCGCGTCCGACGCAGCTTCTGAGGTCTGCGACCAGGGCGCGGATCTGGTCCGGCGTCTCGCAGTTGTTGGCGAAAAGGATGAAGCCGAGTGGATCGGCTTGCTCGAAGAATCGCCGTTCCTCCGGCGCGAGCGCCGGCCCGGCGCAGCCGAAGATCACCGCCCGGGGCGGTGCGAGGGACGCGCTTTCGGCGGGAGCGTCGGAAGACTGCGCACGGACTTTTTCAGGGTTTGACAACCAGGCACCCCACCTTCCGCGCTTTGAGCTTGGCGCACAGCTTCCGGCCGGCCGCGCGGTCGCGCAACGGCCCGACCCGCAAGCGGTAGAATATCCCTTTGGCGCCCAAATCCGCCCTCACCACCGTCGGCTTCAGTCCGCCCAACAGGTCCCCGTGGGCCTTGCGCAGGAGCTCCCAGGCGTGCCGCGCCCCTTCGGGCGAACGCAGCGCCGCCAACTGAACCCTGAATGCTCCGGCCGCCGGCGCCACGGAAGCGAGCTTCGAGTCCTTGCCGGCAACGGTACTCCCGGGCTTGGGTTGGTCCACCCGCGGCGCAGGCGGTTTGGGCCGATCCTCTTTGGCGTCGCGAGGCCGCTCGATGCGGGGCGCCGGTGGCGGGGCGGCCTTGGACGGCGGCGCCGGGGCGGCCTTGGGCGGCGGCGCTTCGATCTTGGCCACGGGGGTTTCCGGCGGCAGCAGCAGCCGTTCCACGGGCGGTGGAGGCCCGCCGGGGGTGAGGCGGTTGTAGACGAGCTTGTCTTGGTTCGGCACCTCCATGCCGCCGGGCTTTTCCGGGCGCACCTTGACGGGCTTGCTTTCGGCCTTGATCAACGGCACCACGGCTTCGCCGTTGCTTTCCTTGCCCTTGGTATAGGCATACCAGGCGATGCCCGAAAATCCGCCGAGGGCCATGACAATCACGAAGGCCGCAAGCAGGCGGCGTCTCAACGAAGCGCGCCCTTTGTCCTCGAAAGACTTGCGGAGCGAAGAAATCGAGAGGTCCGGCTCGCGGTCCGACGGCATCACCGCATCTCCTCAACCGGCTCCACGCCGAGGACGTTCAGGCCCGAAGCGATCACCAGGGCGACGCCCTTAACGAGGGCCAGCCTGGCGGCGGTCAACGCTTCGTCCCCGCGCACGAGAAAGCGCATGCTGGCATCGGTGTTTCCCTTGTTCCACAGGCCGTGGAAGGCGGCGGCCAGCTCGGAGAGGTAAAAGGCGATGCGGTGGGGCTCATGGGCCTCGGCTGCATTTTCCACCTGACGGGGCCAGGTTGCCAGTATTTTGATCAAAGCAATCTCGTCGTCGCCGGTCAAGCGTTGCAAAGGCCCCCGGGCAAGGGCCTCGGGCGAGATGTCGAGTCCGGGAAATTCCGCCCGCGCGTGGCGGAAGACCGAGCAGGCCCGGGCGTGGGCGTACTGGACGTAAAACACCGGGTTGTCGCGGGACTGCTCGGTCACCTTCGTGAGGTCGAAGTCCAGGGGCGCGTCGTTCCTGCGCGTGAGCATGATGAAGCGCACCACATCCTTGCCGACCCGGTCCACGACCTCGCGAAGGGTGACGAAGTCGCCGGCGCGCTTCGACATCCTGACCG
>CBESNX010000058.1:0-8367 GCA_965531025.1 uncultured bacterium | reverse complement strand
CATGATGCGGTATCGAGACGAACATCCTTGGCGGTTGATCCGCACCGGCGACACAGGCTTCGATGGTGAACGGCCCGCATGGAGAAACACAACGGGATGCGCCGCCGTGAGGGGCAACCGCGCCAGCCTGTTGGGCAAATCCGGGTCAACGAGCGCGGGGGTTAGGAAGGCTCGCGCGCCGGCGTCGCAGGCGCGTCCTTCGCAGCCGCGGCGGCGATTCCCGCGACATCGCCCATCAGGCGCTCGAGCCCCGCGATCCTTTGGTTCGGATCCTCCCAATTGCGCATGTAGACCAGCCTGTGGTCGGACCGCAGCTTCACCGTGCCCGCCTCGGCATGGATGAAGTCGATGAGCCCTTCCGGGTTGGCGAAGCGGTTCTTGTGGAACGTGAGCACCGCCCCTTTCGGCCCCGCCTCCACCTTTTCGATGCCCGCCTCACGGCACAGTTGTTTGATGGCGACGATCGAAAGCAGGTTATCGACCTCTCCGGGCAAGGGTCCGAAGCGGTCGATGATCTCGGCGGCAAAGGCTTCGATCTCGCCCGCTTCGACCAGATTGGCGATGCGGCGGTAAAGGCCGAGCCGGACGCCGAGGTCCGCGACGTAGCTTTCCGGGATCAGCACCGGCATGCCGATGTTGATCTGCGGGGTCCAGGTCTCCGCGACCACTCCATCGCCTGCGCGCAGCGCCGCCACCGCCTCTTCCAGCATGTGCTGATAGAGCTCGATGCCGACCTCGCGGATGTGGCCGGTCTGTTCCTCGCCCAGGAGGTTGCCGGCCCCGCGGATGTCGAGGTCGTGGCTCGCGAGGCTGAAACCGGCGCCGAGGCTGTCCAGGGTCTGCATCACCTGCAGCCGCTGCTCGGCCGCCGGGTTGAGGCCGCCGCGCAGGGGCAGCGTGAGATAGGCGTAGGCGCGCACCTTCGAGCGTCCGACCCGGCCACGCAGCTGGTAGAGCTGCGCCAGGCCGAACATGTCGGCGCGGTGCACGATGAGGGTGTTGACGTTGGGAATGTCGAGGCCCGATTCGATGATGTTGGTGGAGAGCAGAACGTCGAAGGCGCCGTCATAGAAGGCGGCCATGACGGTCTCGATGTCGCGCGCCGCCATGCGCCCGTGGACGGCGACGACCTTCGCGTCCGGAACCAGTCTCTCGAGCTGCTCCTCGGCCTTCGGCAGGTGCTGGATGCGGGGACAGACGTAAAAGGTCTGGCCGCCCCGGAGACGCTCGCGCAGTATCGCCTCGCGCACCGCGACCGGATCGAACGGCATGACGAAGGTGCGCACGGCCAGCCGGTCCACGGGCGGGGTGGCGATGATGCTCATCTCCTTTAGGCCCGAAAGCGCGAGCTGCAGCGTGCGCGGGATCGGCGTCGCGGTCAGGGTCAGCACATGCACGTTGCTCTTGAGTTGCTTCAGCCGTTCCTTGTGGGCGACCCCGAAATGCTGTTCCTCGTCGATGACGAGCAACCCCAGGTTCTTGAAGCTCACGTCCTTGCCCAGGAGCGCGTGCGTCCCGACCACGATGTCCACCGTTCCGTCGGCCAGGCCCTTTTTCGCCTGCGCGGCCTTCTTCGGCGGGACCAGCCTTGAAAGCTGTTCGATCCTGAGGGGGAGTTCGGCAAGGCGGCTGCTGAAGGTCTGGAAATGCTGGCGGCTCAGCAACGTGGTCGGCACGACGATCGCGACCTGCGTGCCCGTCATCGCCGCGGTAAAGGCGGCGCGCAGCGCCACTTCGGTCTTGCCGAACCCCACATCGCCGCAGATCAGCCGGTCCATCGGCTTTTCCGAGTCCATGTCCCGCAGGGTCTCGTCGATGGCCGTGAGCTGATCGTCGGTCTCGGGATAGGGAAAGTGGGAGCAGAACTCCTCGAACAGCCCTTCGGGCGGCGTCATGGGCTCGACGCGGCCGAGCTCCCGGGCGGCGGCCACCTTCAGGAGCTGCTCGGCCATGTCCCTGATGCGTTTTTTCAGGCGCGCCTTGCGGGCCTGCCAGGCCGCGCCCCCCAGCCTGTCAAGCGCGACCGTTCCCCGGTCCTCGCCGTAGCGGCTGAGCACCTCGATGTTCTCGACCGGCACGTACAGCTTGTCGCCGCCCTCGTAAATGAGTCTCAGGCAGTCGTGGGGCGCGTCGGCGACCCGCAGGGTCTCGAGACCTCCATAGCGCCCGATCCCGTGGTCGCGATGAACCACGAGATCGCCATCCGCGAGGTTGGAGACCTCGCTCAGAAACCGCTCCGGCCGCCGGCCCCTGCGCGCGGGCCGCGCCAGGCGCTCGCCAAGGATGTCCTGTTCGCCGATGAAGGTCGTCTGCGGCGCGACGAAGCCGTGCTCGATGCCGAGGACGACGCCCGCGGCGGCGTTCGCCGGAAGGTCGTTGACCTCGGCCCAGTTTCGCGCGTGCCTTGGTTTGCCGATCCCGTGATCGGTCAGGAGACCGGCGAGCCGCTCACGCGAGCCTCTGCTGTAGCTCGCGATGACGACGCGGCGTGCGGCCTTTTGCTCGCCCGCGATGTAGGCGCCGAGGGCGTCGAAGACGTGGCCTCCCGCCTGGTGGCGGGCGGCGGCGAAGTTCTGGACGCGCCTTGCGCCGGCATCGACGCTCCTTGGCGATGTTTCCGGCGCGGCGAAGGGCGAAAGGACGGCGTAAGCGCGCCCGGCGAACAGCCGGTCCCACTCTTCCCGGTCAAGATAGAGCCGTTCCGGCGGGAGCGGGTTATAGACCGCGCCGTCGAAGCCGGGCGCGGAGTAATTCCGGCGCGCCTCGTAAAACTCGGCAATCTGTTCGAGCCGGACGTCGCGCGCCTGCTCGGTTTGGTGGTCCAGCGTCACCGCCGCCTCGGGCAGGTAGGCGAAGAGCGTCTCCAGCCGCTCGTGGAACAGGGGCAGCCAATGTTCCATGCCGACGTGCCGGCGCCCGGCGCTGACGTCCTCGTACAGCGGGTCCTCGCCGCTCGCGGCGCCGAACAGTTCCCGATAGTTCGCCCGAAAGCGGGCGATGGACGCATCGTTCAGCAGAACCTCGCTCACGGGCTTGAACTCGAAAGATTCAAGGGCGCCGGCACTGCGTTGGGTCAGTGGATCGAAGGTGCGGATGCGCTCGAGCACGTCGCCGAAGAGGTCGAGTCGCACCGGCTCGTCGAGCCCCGGGGGAAAGACGTCGATGAGTCCGCCGCGCACCGCGTATTCCCCGGGCTCCATCACCGTTTCGGCCCGGCCATAGCCGTTGCGCAGGAGAAAATCGGTCAGCGCGTCTCTGTCGATGGACTCGCCAAGGGCCGCGGAAAAGCAGGCCTCGCGGTAGGTTGCCGGCTCCGGGACCCGTTGCAAAAGCGCGTTCACCGTGGTCAGCACGACGCGCCGCGCACCGTCCTTTTCCCGCCCACGCGCCAGCCGCGTCAGGGTGTCGATGCGCCGGCCCGCGATCTCGCTGTTGGGGGAAAGCCGGTCGTAGGGGAGGCAGTCCCAGGCGGGCATCCTCAAGACTTCCGCCTGCGGCGCGAAAAAGGCGAGGGCCTCGGCCATCCGCGCCATGCGGGCGTCATCGAGGCAAACATGAAGGATGTCGCCGAACGCCCCGCTTGCGCCAAGCTCGCTCAGCACCAGGGCATCGAACCCCTCGGGCGCGCCGGAGATGTCGATGCGCCCGGGCGTCGAGAATAATTTTTCCAGCGCGTTCAACTTGTCTCGAACCTGTACTTAAAATTGCGTAACAGGGTCATGACGTCATTGTCATGTTCCTCGGGCACCGGCGCGCGGCCCGTGATCCACTCGAACAGGTCCGCATCGGCGGCCTCCAGCAACCTCTCGAAGCGGTCAAGCTGCTCGTCGGTGAATTCCGCGAGGTAGCGCTCGGCGAAGCGACCCAGAACAAGGTCGGTTTCCTGCATCCCCCGGCGCTGGCTTCGAAACATCAGGCGCTTGCGGCGCGCGTCGAGAACTTGACCCATCGTGTCCTCCTTGCGCTGACATACGATATAAAGTCTTGCGGCGGCGCTGTCAGCCACGGCAATCTTGTGAACCAGCATGCGTCCGGAGGCCCTGTTTCCCCTTTTCGCGCCCGTCACCGCGCTTCCCGGCGTCGGTCCGCGCATCGGCGCGCTCATCGCAAGGGTGGCGGGCGGCCATGTCGTCGACCTTTGCTGGCATTTGCCCATCGGGCTGATCGACCGCCGCTTCGCGCCGAAGGTGGCGGACGCGCCCGCCGGTCAGATCGCGACCCTTACGGTGCGTGTCGAGGGACACTTAACCCCGCGCAATCCGCGCCTTCCCTACAAGGTGCGATGCTCCGACGAAACCGGCGCGCTTGACCTCGTGTTTTTTCACGCCCAAACCGACTACCTGCAAAGGGTCCTCCCCGTGGGCGAAGTCCGCGTGGTCAGCGGCAAGGTCGAGCATTTCCGCAACGAGGTCCAGATCACCCATCCGGACCACATCGCGTCGCTCGAGGAGGTCGACCGGCTCAAGGCCGTGGAGCCGGTCTACCGGCTGACCGCGGGGTTGACGCCCAAGACCCTTGCGAGGGCTGTCCGCGCGGCGTTGGCGCGGGCGCCGGAACTCGCGGAATGGCTTGATGCGGCGTTCCGCGAGAAACAGGGGTGGAGGTCGTGGCGCGCTTCGCTCATGGAGGCCCACGCCCCGGAAGAGACGAAGGCGCTCGAGGCCTCGGCGGCGGCGCGGCGGCGCTTGGCCTACGACGAGCTTTTGGCGAACCAGCTCGCGCTCGCGCTGGTGCGCGCCCATGTGCGTCGCCAAGCGGGACGCGCCATCCACGGGGACGGGCGTCTGCGCGCGCGCGCCGTGGCCGCCCTGCCCTTCGAACTGACCGGTTCCCAGGCCCGGGCGGTCGAGGAGATCACGGCGGAAATGGCCGCACCTCAGCGCATGCTGAGGCTGCTTCAGGGCGACGTCGGCAGCGGCAAGACGGTGGTCGCCCTGCTCGCCATGCTGACCGCCGTGGAGGCCGGCCGCCAGGCGGCGCTGATGGCGCCGACGGAGATCCTGGTGCGCCAGCACTTCGCCACCATCGAGCCCCTTGCCGAGGCCGCCGGGGTGCGCGTCGCGCTGCTGACCGGCCGCGACAAGGGCAAGGCCCGCCAACGGATTCTCGACCGCATCAAAGCGGGTGAGATCGACATCGCCATCGGCACCCATGCCCTGATCCAGGACGACGTCGCCCTCGGCGACCTCGCCTTGGCGGTGGTCGACGAACAGCATCGCTTCGGCGTTCAGCAACGCCTGCAACTCGCCGCCAAGGGCCGGGGCACGGACGTGCTGGTGATGACGGCGACGCCCATTCCGCGCACGCTTACGCTGACGGCCTACGGCGATCTCGACGTCTCGCGCCTGACCGAAAAGCCGGCCGGCCGGCGGCCCGTCACGACGGGCGCCATTCCGCTTGCACGCTTGGGCGAAGTGGTGGCGGCGGTCGATCGCGCGATACGTCAGGGCGCCCGGGTCTATTGGGTGTGCCCCTTGGTCGAGGAATCGGAGGCCGTGGACCTCGCCGCCGCCGAAGAGCGCTTCGCCCATCTCACGTCCCGGTTCCCGGGCCGCGTCGGGCTCGTGCACGGGCGGATGAAGGGGGCCGCAAAGGATGCGGCAATGGCCGATTTCGCCGAAGGCCGCCTCGGGATCCTGGTGGCCACCACGGTGATCGAGGTCGGGATCGACGTGCCCGCGGCGACGGTCATGGTGATCGAGCACGCCGAACGGTTCGGCCTCGCCCAGTTGCACCAGCTGCGCGGGCGCATCGGGCGGGGCGCGTCGTCGTCGTCCTGTCTCTTGCTCTACGCCTCGCCCTTGACCGAGACGGCGCGCGCGCGGTTGCGCATCCTGCGCGAGACCGACGACGGCTTCCGCATCGCCGAGGAAGATTTGCGCCTGCGCGGCGCGGGCGAGCTGTTGGGCACGCGCCAGAGTGGCGTGCCCGACTTTCGCCTGGCCGACCTTGGCGAACATGCGGAGCTCTTGGCGGCGGCGCGGGACGACGCGGCCCTGATTCTCGAACGGGACGCGGCGCTCAAAACACGGCGGGGCGAGGCGCTCAAGGTGCTTCTTTATCTCTTCGAGCGCGACGGGGCGGTCGCATACGTCCGCTCCGGCTGATCAGACCTTCTTCTTCTCCCGCCGGACATCGAGCTCTTCATAGGTCTTGGCGGAGAGCCTGGGGACCTCCTGAACCTCCGCCGGCCGCGGGTCGGGCGGGGTGACGATGCCGCCCGACATGACCATCTTGATGCCCTCCTCCACGGTCATGTCGAGGACCAGCACGTCCTCCTTGGGCAGGAACAGAAGGAAGCCCGATGTCGGGTTCGGCGTGGTCGGCAGGAAAACGTTGAGCACGTCTTCGGTGGTGAGATTCTGCACTTCCCCTTCGGTCATCCCGGTGAGGAAACCAAGGGCCCAGATGCCGCGGCGCGGATACTCGATCAGCACCACCTCGCGAAAGGCGGTGGACCTGTGGGAAAGAACCGTTTCGAAGACCTGTTTGAGGGCGCCGTAAATGCTGCGGATCACCGGCATCCGGGCCAAGACCCTTTCGCCCGTGCGCAGGAACAGGCGGCCGACGAAACTGGCGGTGAGCCAGCCGACCAACATTAGCGCGATGATCACGATGACCAGCCCGAGGCCGAGGATGTCGAAAGGCAGGTAGGTTTCCGGGTTGTATTTCTCCGGAATGAGCGGAATCACGCGGCTGTCCACGAAATTGATGCCCAGCCAGGCGATGTAGAAGGTAATCGCGATCGGCGCCGTGACCAGGATGCCGGTCAGCAGGTAATTGCGCAGGCGCGCGCTCAGCCGTCCCACCATGGACTTGTGGGGATGGGCCTCGCCCTTCGGGTTGGGCGCGCCCGGGTTGTTTTGTCGTGGTTCGCGAGCAGCCATGGGAATGTCAATTCACAAGGGTTCGAGCATGGAACTTTCTTTTTCGGTCTCCACAATGATATAGGGAGCTCACGGCGCGGCCAGAATACAAGACTTTTACCATAGCATTCGTGAAATCTCCGTAGCGCGCCACAAGAAAGAGACAGTCCCTAACGGCGTTCTTGGTCTCTTTCGCGCCCGCTGGCGGCGGAAGGCGCGTAAGATGGGCGCGAAACCGTTGCTCGGGCCATCTGGCAAGCAGGCCGGCGCAAGCTCAATTATTGAGCATGTCGGCACGCTCGGGGGTGTTCTCTGATGCCAGCGCAGCCTCGTCTTCATTTCCCTTGCCACCGCGGTGCCGCCTTATCGGATCGGCCAGAACGAGGTGCTGGCGCGCGCGCGCGGGTTGTTCGATGAGCGCCCGGACCAGATCGAGCGCATGTTGCCGGTCTATGAAAACGCCGGTGTCGAAACGCGCTATTCCTGCGTCCCCCTCGAGTGGTACGAGCAAAATCACGGCTGGCGCGAGCGCAACCGCCTTTACGTCGACAACGCGGTGCCGCTGCTCGAGCGCTGCGCGGGCGAGTGCCTGAAGAAGGCGCGATTGCGTATCGAGGACATCGACGCCATCGTTTCCGTCTCCAGCACCGGGATCGCGACGCCGAGCCTCGATGCCTTGCTGTTGGAATGCATGGGGTTTCGCCGCGAGGTGGAGCGGCTCCCCGTTTTCGGTCTTGGCTGCGCCGGCGGGGTGGTGGGCATGGCGAGAGCCGCCGCGCTCGCCCGGGCGGCGCCGGAGAAGAAGTTTCTGTTCCTGGTGGTCGAGCTCTGCGGTCTGACCTTCCGCCGCCGCGATCAATCCAAAAGCAACGTCATCGCCAGCGCGATCTTCGGGGACGGTGCCGCCGCCGCCGTCATCGCCTGCGAAGGCGACGGCCCGGAACTTTCCGCCTCCGGCGAGTACACCTGGCCCGGGTCGCTCCCCGTCATGGGTTGGCACGTGGAGGACGACGGGTTCGGGGTACTGTTCTCGCGCGATATCCCGACGCTGGTGCGCGACGAGCTGCGCGCCGTCGTCGATCGGTTCCTCGTCTCCCGGGGGCTGAGCCTTGCCGACATCGACGGCTTCGTTTGCCATCCGGGCGGGGCCGAGGTCCTGGCGGCGCTCGAAGACGCGTTCAGCCTGCCTTCCGGCAGCCTGGCCCATGCCTGGGCGGTGCTGCGCGAATACGGCAACATGTCGGCGCCCACGGCGTTGTTCGTGCTCGAGCGCGTGCTCGAAGCGGCGGCTCCGGGCCGCTACCTGATGTCGGCTCTGGGGCCGGGTTTTACCGCCTCGTTCCTGATCCTCGAGGTCCCATGAGCCTCCATTACTGGCTCGTCGGCTTCGTCGTCTGCGAGCGCCTCTTCGAACTCGTCCTTTCCCGGCGCAATGCGGTCCGCCTGTTGGCGGCCGGAGGGGTCGAGGCGGGCGCGGCCCACTATCCCCTCTTCTTTCTGG
>CBESNX010000057.1:0-8628 GCA_965531025.1 uncultured bacterium | reverse complement strand
ACGGCGCAAAATCATCCCGGTCAAATGGTTCCATCTGGCCGGATAGTGCTCTAGCCCGGATATTTCATAAGGGCGCGCGGCGGCAGGGGCAATCGTTGGTTTGGGGGTTTCCGGACCCCCAGCCGTGGACGCCAAGCGTTGGACAGGGAATACTTAAGAGGATTCGGCCGAGGTTTCGCGGCGGCGGGAGAGAGGCGTTCCCGCGGCCGCGCTCGCGGGCGGTCTATACTTCCTCGTCATCGCCCGTCGCCGAATCGAGACTCCGGATGGCGTCGAGGTAGCCCGGATCGCGCCGCCATTTCTTGAGCACCGCCTTCGCCGATTCCACCTTGATCTGATCGAACAGCTCCAGCACGCGGGTAAGCTCGCGCTGATTGACGACCTCCTCGTCGGACCGGGCCTTGCGGCTGAGCAAGAAGAGAGAGGCGAAGGTCGGCTTGTCGATGTCCACCGCCTTGCAGGCGATGGCAAGCGCCTCGCCGCCGGGCTCGAACAGCATGCGCCGCACGAGCCGCATCCTGAGCCCGGTCAGCTTGGCGAACAAGGCCTCAAAAAGCGGAACCTCGCCCTGGCGCAGGATCTGGACGAGCAGCCTGGGCGTGATTTCGTCGCTTTCCGCCAGCCGGTCGGCGAGATCCATGGGGGTCTGAGCCTTGTCCCGGTCGGCGGCGGCCTTGCCGATGGCCTGCTTGACGGTGTCCTCGAGGGTGTCGTCGAGCTCCGTCGGGTCGACTTCGAAATTCTCCACGATGTGCTTGCGCAAAGCCGCGGAGACCCACCAATACATACGCTTGGCCAGCTCCGGCTCGAGCTCGGGCCGTTTCATGAGCGGGTTCTGGTACGTGTCCACGCGCTTCGACTGGTCGACCAGATACGCCATCGTGCCTTTGGAAATCCTGGCATTGGCATTCTTCAGCATGGTCTTGATGACGTCTTCGTTCCCGGTTTCGGCCAGCGCGTCGGTCACGCTTTCGTTCAGTGACTTGCGCATGGCGATCGCAAGCTGGTGCTCCAACGTGCGGTGGTGGATGATCTCGATGAGGTCGGTGTCGTGCAGAAGCTCGCTGTCGAGCAGAACCGGGTGGGCGACCTCGATGTCGTCGTTGGCGAGCGTGACGACGAGGTCGCGGGGCACGTTGTTCCGGTCGGCCAGTCGCTTGGCCAGCTCGCGGCGCACCGACATCTCCACGTCGTGAACGATCTGGCGCAGAATGTCGGTCATCAGCGCCTTCTCGCGGTCGCTGAGCACGTCCTGATTGCCGAAGAACAGATCGCTGACGGCGTCCACCAGCGCCTTGCGGCCGGCGGCGGTCTTGTCCCGCGCCATCTTCAACAGCAGCTCGAAGTCTTTGTCGTGGTGCTTCTCGACCATTCCTGAACCCGCGACCGGGGTCCCTGCCAGGGTCCCTGCTTGCTTCCCCCGCTTCGCAATATAGTAAACACGGCGTTTACACTTAACGAAATTCGTTCATGTAATTACGGGCGCCATAATTAACCAACCGTAAACGCGGCGCAATGAGCGCCAGGCGCCGGACGGTGGGCGCGGGGCCGATTCCGCCGGTCGGCGGCGGTTTCCAGGGCTTGGCGGAGGGCCGACGGGCGCCGCGGCCAAAGTTTCTTGTCAGGCCCGGCGCGGCGGTCCACATTACCCCTATGAGCGAAACGCCGAAGGCCGGCGGTCGGGCGTCGAAGGGCTCGACGCTCGGCGGACCGACGGTCCAGAAAATTCCCGAAGGGGACGACCGGCCGCGCCTGGTTTGCCCCGACTGCGGGTATATCGAGTACGAGAATCCGAGAATCATCGTGGGCTCCGTCAGCGCCTGGCGGGACAGGATCCTGCTGTGCCGGCGCGCCATCGACCCGCGCCGGGGATTTTGGACCTTGCCGGCGGGCTACCTGGAGCTCAACGAATCCACCCAGGAGGGCGCGATAAGGGAAGCCTGGGAGGAGGCCGGCGCCCGCATCGAAATCGACAGGTTGCTGGCGGTCTACAATATTGCCCGCATCAGCCAGGTTCAGTTGATCTACCGGGCGCGGCTGACCTCCCCCGACATCGCCCCCGGGCGGGAAAGCCAGGAAGTCGCGCTTTTCGCCTGGGACGACATTCCCTGGGGCGATATCGCCTTTCCTTCGGTGCACTGGGCCCTTCGCCACCACGACGAGCTGAGCCACGAGACGAGCTTTTCGCCGCCCTCCAACCCGCCGGGAGAGACCGGGGATTACTGAGGTGCGCGGGCACTAGAGTCCCATAAGCGAACGGGCGAAATCGCCGGCCTCGAAGGGGCGCAGGTCATCGAGCCCCTCGCCGACGCCGACGGCGTTAACGGGGATGCCGAATTTCTCGGCGAGCGCCACCAGCACCCCGCCGCGCGCCGTGCCGTCGAGCTTGGTCACGACCAGGCCCGTGACCTCGGTCATGTCGCGGAAGATCTCGACCTGGGCATGGGCGTTCTGCCCGGTGGTGGCGTCCAGCACCAAAAGACAGCTGTGCGGGGCCGTCGCATCCAGCTTCTTCAACACGCGCACGATCTTCGTCAGTTCCGCCATCAGGTCCGCCTTGTTGTGCAGGCGCCCGGCGGTGTCGACGAGCAAAACGTCGGCGCGCTCCTGCCGCGCTTCCTTGAGCGCGTCGAAGGCGAGGCCCGCCGCGTCGCGGGCGTCCTCGCGGGCATGAACCTTGGCGCCGCTGCGCTCCCCCCAGATGCGCAACTGGTTGACGGCGGCCGCGCGGAAGGTGTCGGCGGCGGCAAGCGTCACCGATCTGCCCTCGGCCCGGAACAGGTGGGCAAGCTTGCCGATGGTGGTCGTCTTACCGGAGCCGTTGACCCCGACGACCAGGATCACGTGGGGCTTGAGGGCGGGATCGATCTTAAGCGGCGCCGCCACCGGCGCGAGGATTCGGGCGATGTCCTCGGCCAGCGTCGCGCGCACCTCCGCGGGCGCCACGTCCTCGTCGAACCGCCCGCGGGCGACATGGGCGGTGAGCCGCGCCGCCGTCGCCGGTCCCAGATCGGCGGTGATCAGCAGTTCCTCGAGCTCTTCTATGGTCTCGTCATCGAGCTTGTGGCGGCTGAAGACATTGGCAATGCCGTCGTTGAGCGCGGACGATGTGCGGCTCAGGCCCGCGCTGAGGCGCTCGATCCAGCCGTCCGTGGATTTGGCGCCCGGGGTTTCGGGGACGGGCTCGCTCATCGCACCGCCCGGCCGACGAGTGTGGTGCCGGCAACGCCGGTCAGGCGCGCCTTAACGATGGTCCCGCATGCGGCGTCCGGATCGATTTGCACGGGCGCATAGTGCTCGCTGCGCCCCATTCCCGGCCGCTCGACCAGGACTTGCGCGGTCGTGCCGACGCGGCTCATGAGGAACCGCGCGAGCGCCGCTTCGCCCGCGGCGCGAAGCGCCGCCGCCCGGCGCGAACGTACCGGCCCCGGCACCTGCGGCATTTTCGCGGCCGGCGTGCCCGGACGGGACGAGAACGGAAAGACGTGCAGGTAAGTGAGCCCGCACGCCTCGATGAGCGCGAGCGTCTTTGCGAACATCGCGTCCGTCTCCGTCGGAAAGCCCGCGATCAGGTCGGCCCCGAAGACGATGTCGGGGCGGAGCCTTCGCGCCTTGTCGCAGAACGCGATCGCCTGGGCGCGGCTGTGTCGGCGCTTCATGCGCTTGAGGATCATATCATCGCCCGATTGCAGGCTCAGGTGCAGGTGCGGCATGAGCCGCGGCTCCGCACCGATGAGGCGGAGAAGATCGTCGTCCACCTCCGCCGGGTCGACCGAGGATAAGCGCAGGCGCGGGAGCTCCGGGACGGCGGCGAGCAAACGGCGCACCATCCGCCCGAGCGTCGGGTTCGAGGGAAGATCCGCGCCATAGGCCGTGATGTCGACGCCGCTCAGCACCACCTCCGCATATCCGTTCTCGACCAGCCTTCGCACCTGGGCCGCAACCTCGCCCATGGGCACCGAGCGGGAATTGCCCCGGCCATAGGGGATGATGCAGAAGGTGCAGCGGTGATCGCAGCCCTGCTGCACCTGAACGAAGGCCCGGGCACGTCCCTCGAAGCCCTCGATCAGGTGCGAAGCCGTCTCGTTCACCGACATGATGTCGTTGACGAGGACGCGCGGCGCGTCCCTAAGCGCGAAGCTCTCGGGCTTGAGCTTCTCTTCGTTGCCCAGGACCTGGTCCACCTCCGGCATGTCGGCGAACCGGCCCGGGTCGATCTGGGCGGCGCACCCGGTGACGATGATGCGGGCCGTCGCCCTCTCGCGCCGCGCCTTGCGGATCGCCTGGCGGGCCTGGCGCTCGGCCTCGGCCGTGACGGCGCAGGTGTTGACGATCACGGCGTCCCCGAGCCCCGCCTTCCTCGCGTGCCCGCGCATGACCTCGGACTCATAGGCGTTGAGGCGGCAGCCGAAGGTGATGACGGTGGGCTCGCCTCTTGCGCCGCCTGTCTTTGGTAGGGCGAGGCCGGTCATCGCGCGCGCGCCGTCACAGCCCCGGTCAAAACAATGCCTCGTCCAGGGTTCCCGCGAAGCTGACGGCGACGGGACCGGTCATCAGCACATGGCCGTCCTCGGCCCGCCATTCGATCTCGAGCTCGCCGCCGTCGAGCACGGCGGTGACCTTGCGCCCGGTGAGCCCCCGCCGGTGCCCCGAGACCGCCGCCGCGCACGCGCCCGTGCCGCAGGCCGCGGTGAGTCCGGCGCCGCGCTCCCAAACGCGCACGCGCATCCTGTCCGGCGCGATGACCTGGGCCACGCCGATGTTGGCGCGTTCCGGGAACATCTCGTGGCGTTCGAGCGCGGGCCCGAGGGTCTCGAGATCGATTGCGTCCACATCGTCGACGAAGAACGTCGCGTGCGGATTGCCCATGGAGCAGGCGCAGGCGTCCGTGAGCGAGCCCGCTTCGACGGAAAGGTGCAGGGTATCGGCGGGCGCGCGCAAGGGGATGTCCTGCCACTCGAGGCGCGCGGGACCGAAATCGGTCGTCACCTGGCGGTCGGTTCCTTCGGCTTGCAAAAGGCCGGCCTCGGTCTCGATGGTCGCCCGGTGCTGGCCGCTTTCCTTCATCAGCAGCGCGGCGACGCAGCCACTCGCGTTGCCGCAGGCGGCCGATTCGCCGCCGTCGGCGTTGCGGATGCGCATGAAGGCGTCGGCGCCGTGGTTTCTCGCCGCCTCCAGCACGACCAATTGATCGCAGCCCACGCCCCTGCGCCGGTCGGCGATGGCGCGCGCCCGATCGGCCGAAATCGCCACCGGGCGCTTGCGGGCGTCGATGATGACAAAATCGTTGCCGAGCCCGTGCATCTTGATGAACGAAACCGCGCTCATAGTGCGCCTTATATGGCCCCGGGGCCGCGGAAGGCAAACGGATTCGGTGGGCTTGGCGGGTCCCCGGATGGCTTGGTCAATGCCCCGGATGACATCGCGGCGCCGGTCTGAGCCGGGGCCGGCTCCGACTCAGACCTCAGGCCGCCAGCACGGATGCGTGACCCGCGGCGCCATAGGCGAAGATTCGCTCGTCCTTCGTCACCAACGTTGCGTCCGCGACCCTCGCGGTTGCCACGATCAGGCGGTCCGCCGGATCGTCGTGGAACGCGCCCGGCAGTTGGCAGCTCTCGACGGCGATCTCCGGGGTCAGCGGCGTGAGCGAGAGGCCGGGCGCGGAAAGCGCCTCCCTTACCCACTGCGCGCAAGGCTTGGCGAGAACGATCCGGCCTTTGGCTTTGAGCATCGCGACCTCCCAGACCGAGATCGCGGCGATGAGAACCGAGCCGGCCGCCGCCGCGCGTTCGATGGCGGCCAAGGCGTCGGCCCCGAGCACGGGATCGCCGTTCACGAGCCAGAGCCACACATGGGTGTCGAGGAGCAGCGCCCGGGCCGGGCTAGGCATCGGCTTCCCAGGGAACGTCGACCGGCTCGATGATGTCGCCTTTGACGGTCACGGACCCCTTGAGAAAGCCGAACAGTGCGGGCGGCTCGTCATCCGCCGGCACGAGCCTGGCGACCGGTTTCCCCCGCTTGGTGATCGTGACCGACGTTCGCCGCGAGCGCACCTCGTCCATCAACTTGAGGCAGCGCGCCTTGAATTCGCCCGCCGGAACCTGTCGCTCGAAGGATTTCATGTCATCACCATGGTCATAATACCATAGTCATGGTAGTACAATGGCGCACTGTTGGCAAGCTTGACGGCAGCTTGACTTTCGTACCTTCACGGTCCTACATTCCGCCGCGCCCAAGGACAAACCGCATTTCGTGCCTCCCCGGCGATCGATACGGGAGGCCCGCCAGCCCGCGAGTTTCGCGCACTGGCGCATTCGGTGTTGAGCGGATAATGGGATGTTTGATGCGTTAAGCAACCGGCTGGGCGAGGTCTTCGACCGCCTCAAGAGGCGCGGCGCGCTCCGAGAGAGCGACGTTAACGGCGCGCTTCGCGAGGTCCGCGTCGCTCTTTTAGAGGCCGACGTGGCGTTGCCGGTGGTCAAGGACTTCATCGAGGCGGTGCGCGAGCGCGCGGTCGGCGAGGAGGTGCTTCGCTCCATAACGCCCGCCCAGATGGTCATCAAGATCGTCCGCGACCACCTCACCGAGATGCTGGGGGCCGAGTTGAGCGCGATCGACCTCGCCCAGCGCCCGCCGGTTGCGATCCTCTTGGTCGGCCTGCAGGGCTCCGGTAAGACCACGACGGCGGCGAAGCTCGCCTTGAGGCTCACGAACCGGGACAAGAAGAAGGTGCTGCTGGTTTCGACGGACACGCGGCGCCCGGCCGCCCAGGAGCAGCTCGAGGTGCTGGCGAGCCACGCGGGCATTGCGTGCCTTGCCGTCGTTCCCGGCGAGGGGGCGCGCGAGATCGCGGCGCGCGCCATGGCAAGCGCGCGCCTCGAGGGGTTCGACGTGGTGATCCTCGACACCGCCGGGCGCCTTCACGTGGATGATGTGCTGATGGAGGAGGCGGCCGCGCTCAGGGACATCGTGAGCCCGGCCGAGACTCTTCTCGTGGCAGACGCCATGACCGGCCAGGATGCCGTCAACATCGCCAAACAGTTCGACGAGCGGGTGGGGCTGACCGGCATCGTGCTCACCAGGGTGGACGGCGACGCCCGCGGCGGCGCGGCGCTGAGCGCGCGCGCGGTGACGGGTTGCCCCATCAAGCTGATCGGCGTGGGTGAGAAGCTCGACGCCCTCGAGGTGTTCCATCCCGAGCGCATCGCCTCGCGCATCCTCGGCATGGGCGACGTGGTGACGCTGGTCGAAAAGGCGGCCGAGACGATCGGGAAGGAAGAGGGCGAGAAGCTTGCCGCCAAGATGCGGAAAGGCGCCTTCGATTTCGACGACCTGGGCGAGCAGTTGCGCAAGGTGCAGAAAATGGGGGGCCTTGGCGGCATCATGGGGTTGCTGCCGGGCGCCGGGCGGATCAAGGCGCAGATCGCCGGGACAGGCGTCGATGAGGGCGTATTGGTGCGCCAGCAAGCCATCATCGATTCGATGACCAAGGCGGAGCGGCGCAACGTCAAGCTCCTGAACGCCTCGCGCAAGCGCCGCATCGCCGCCGGCTCCGGCGCCAGGGTTGAGGACGTGAACCGGCTGATCAAGCAGTTCAAGGACCTGAGCACCATGATGAAAAAGCTCGGCAAGATGGGGAAGAAGGGCCTGGTGCGCCACGGGCTTCCGGACCTTCTGCCGCGCTGAGACCGGCCCCGAATTTCGGAGAGAACAGGAGAAACCGACCGACATGGCGTTGAGAATCAGATTGTCCCGCGGCGGCGCCAAGAAGCGCCCGTTTTACCGCATCGTCTTGGCGGATTCGCGCAGCCCGCGCGACGGCCGCTTCATCGAGAGACTCGGCTTCTATGACCCGATGGTGGCCAAGGACGACCCGAAGCGCGTCAAACTGGATGCCGAGCGCATCAAGTACTGGCTCACGCAGGGGGCGAAGCCGAGCGACCGGGTGGCGCGGTTCCTGGGCGCGGCCGAGATCATCGCCGCGCCGCCGATCCCGGTAAACCCGATCAAGAGCCGGCCCAAGGCGAAGGCCCAGGAGCGCATGAAGCAGGCCGAGGAAGCGGCCAAGGCGGCCGCGGCGGAAGAAGCCGCCGAGGCGCCGGCTGAGAAGGCGCCGGCCGAGGAAGTTGCCAAGGTAGCCGCGGCGGCGGCAGCGGCGGCCGGGGAGGTTGCAGCGGAAGAAGCCGCCGAGACAGCGGGTGAGGAAGCCGCCGAAGCGCCGGCTGAGAAGGCGCCGGCCGAGCAAGTGGTCGCCGAGGAAGCCGCCGAGGCACCGGAAGCCCCGGCGGAAGAAACGGCCCAAGAGGCGCCTGCCGAGAAAGCTGCGGCCGAGGAGGTTGCAGCGGAAGAAGCCGCCGAGACACAGAGTGAGGAAGCCGCCGAAAAGCCATCTCTAGAGGAGGCGCCAGTCGAGGAAACGCCGGAGGAGGAACCTCCCGAGGCCGAAAAGGCGCCGGCCGAGGAAACTCCGGCTGAGAAGCCGCCGGTCGAGGAAGCGCCGGCTGAGAAGGCGCCGGCCGAGGAAGTGGTCGCGGAGGAAGCCGCCGAGGCACCGGAAGCCCCGGCGGAAGAGGCGGCCCAAGAGGCGCCTGCCGAGAAAGCTGCGGCCGAGGAGGTTGCAGCGGAAGA
>CBESNX010000056.1:0-8633 GCA_965531025.1 uncultured bacterium | reverse complement strand
CAACCGTCACCAACGACGAGGCAAACGCCCGATGGTGAAACCCCTTGTGCGCCTCACGGCCCTTGCCCTGCTGGCGGCGTTGTCAAAGCCCTCGGGCGCCGCCGCCGCGCCGCTCGATCTCGAGCTGGTGCTGGCCGTCGATTCGTCCGGCAGCATCGACGAGGAAGAGGCCGAATTACAGCGCCGGGGCTATGCCAACGCGTTTCTCAGCCGGCGGGTGCTCGACGCGATCAGGTCGGGGTATGGCCAGGCCATCGCGGTCTTGTACCTCGAATGGGCGGCGGAGGGGTGCGAGACCATCGCCGTCGATTGGACGCGCATCCATGATCTCGCTTCGGCGAAAAGGTTCGCCGCCGCGATCCTCGAGGCGCCGAGGCTCGATTGTTCCGGCGGCAACGCCATCGGCGACGCCATCGACTATGCCGCCAACCTCCTCCGGACCAACCGGTACCGGGGCTCGCGTCTGGTGATCGACGTCTCGGGCGACGGCCCCAACACCCTGGGCCGGCCGGTGACGCCGGCACGCGACGCCGCGGTGCTCGCCGGGATCACGATCAACGGCCTTGCCATCATCAACCCGGGACGCACCTATCCGGGACCGGGGGGCATGCCGCTCGACGCGTACTACCGGCGCGCGGTGATCGGGGGAGCCGGCGCTTTCGTGATGGTGGCGAAGAGCGACGCAACCTTCACCGACGCGGTGCGCAACAAGCTCGTGCGCGAGATCGCGGGCAGGGATGCGCCCGCGCCCTTCGCCGGCCTCAGCGCGCCAGCGCCCGTTCGATGAGGACGCGGCGGTCGGGGGGAAGGCCGTCCTTGAGTTTCAGGGCCTCGCCGTGGCCCCGCGGGGACATCTTGACCCAGGTCTTCTTGATGATGTCGATCACCTTTTCGTCCGCGTGCTTCCTCGAGAAGTCCGAGAAGTAGTTCTCCAGGAACACGAGGCAAACCACGTCTTCCAGAAGCTGGGTTGCCGGATCGGTCTTGAGCCCCCCTTTGCGCAGAAGCTTCTTGACCCGGGAAATGGTGTCGGTTTCATAGCCCGCTTCGCTGAGGATGCGGCCGGCGGTTTCGGCGTGGAACCGGCTGAGCGCGCCGCGCCACTGGATATAGCCCTTGCGCCCCGGAGGGTATCGGTCGCGCGCGATCGTCCAGCGCCCGATGTGCTGGCAGCGCACGGCAAGGCGCAGCGCCTCGGAGGCATCGGGCGCCAGCCTCCCGAGCCACGCCGTCATGCGCTCGGCATACAAAAGCTCCTTGGGATATTCCCTGCCTTCGAAGACCTCGTGATTGGGATCTTCGCCGTTGAACCGGTCGAATCCTTCGATCGCCGCCTTGAAACGCGCGAGCTCCGCCGTCATCGCCACACCCCGGTTGTTTTTCCGATCCGAAACCAACGCCCGCCCAAAAGCCGTGACGCGCCATCCTTGACTTTCTCTACTTTATCGCCTCGGAGGCGGCGAAGTCGACGCCGGCCTTGCGCATGTTCTCCTGGGCCGCCGCCAGCGAGCCCTCGAGGTCGATGGCGCGGCAGGCGTCCTCGATGAGCACCGCCTTAAACCCGTCCCCGGCCGCGTCCACCGCCGAGTAGTGGACGCAGAAGTCGGTCGCCAGGCCGCAAAAGAATACCCTTTTGAGGCCGCGGCTCCTGAGATAGCCGGTAAGACCGGTCGTGGTCTCATGGTCGTTCTCATAGAAGGCGGAGTAAGAGTCGATCTCCGGTCGGAAGCCCTTACGGATGATGAGCTCGGCCCGCGGCAGATCGAGATCCTTATGGAAGGCCGCGCCGGCGGTGCCCTGCACGCAGTGGTCGGGCCAGAGCGTTTGCGGCCCGTAGGCCGCCTCTATGGTCTCGAAGGGCTGTCGGCCCGCATGGGACGAGGCGAAGGACTGATGCCCCTTGGGATGCCAGTCCTGGGTCATAATCACATGGCGGAACTTCCGGGCAAGACGGTTGATCACCGGCACCACGGCGTCGCCGTCGGCCACCGCAAGGGCGCCGCCGGGACAGAAGTCGTTCTGCACGTCGGTGACCGCGAGGACGTCCTCTTCGCCGGGGGTGATGCGCTCGCTCATGGCTCGACTCCTTTTGTGCCGTTGCGGCCGCGCGTCGCCGCTTCCTCATCAGCTTCCTCATCATAAGACGAAGGGCGGATCGGCCGCACTTTCAATACCCCGCTCCCCCCGCCGCGGTTGGACCGCGCCAGACCTATTGAACGCGGCCGACGCGAATCCAAACGTCCTGACGCCACCCCTCTTTCCCCCACCCGTACCAGCTTTGTCCGGTGAGCGCGACACGCCCATCGGGAAGCGTCTTCATGTCCCAGAAGGTGGTGGCGACATTTTCCCCGGCCGGGGCGACCGCAATGCCGCGGCGCCATATTTCCTCGCCGTTGGCGTCCATTTTCAGAAGCCAAAGCCGGTCCGTCTGGTTGCCGCTATTCAGCAGCCGCCCCCTTTTCAGGTCCTGCAACCAGCCGACGACGAAGCCGCCGTCCGGCAGCATCACGGTCCGCGTCTGACTCAATGGAACCTCACGGCGATCATCTTCCACCGCCCGAATCGCGAAGGAACGTTGCCACAGCAGCTCGCCATCGCCCGTGAGCCGCGTGACGTGGATGTCGGGCTCGCTTGCGCGGCCCGTGGCGTCGGGGCGGTCATCCACGATGAGATAGCCGCCCCCGGGGATTGCAAGCACCTCGTTCGGCCACCAGACGGGAGTGAGCACCCGATCCCACAGGCGGTTGCCGTCCGCATCCAGCATCAGCGCCGTATATCCGCCCTTGCCCTGCCTGAGGGCGGCGGCGCCGGTGACCAGCAGGCGGCCGTCGGCAAGGGCCGTAATCGTCCTTGCCCGGTCGTCCCGGCCGCCGCCGAAGGTGCGTTCCCAGACCAGCGTGCCGTCGGGCGCGAACCGCAGGATCCAAAAATCGGAACCGCCGGCGCCCTTGGAAGAGGTGGTTCCCGCCAGCGCCAAACCGCCGCCGGGAAGCGCCGTCACGTCCGCGGCGAAATCCTCCCCAGTGCCGCCGAGGGTCTTTTGCCAAACGACGTTTCCAGCCTTATCGAGCCGCAACACCCGGAGATCGGATGGGCTCCCCTTGCGATACACCGTTCCCGCGACCGCCACAGCCCCGTCGGAAAGCGCGGCGACGGCCGTTCCCTCGCCCGGCGGGCCGCGATGGAATGTTTCTTCCCACAGCCGCTTGCCATCGGCATCCAGACTCACCACCCAGATGACCCAGTTCGTCTTGTCGAACTTTCCGCCCCAATCCCACCACCCGACGCCGACGATGCCGCCGTCGGGGAACACGTCGATCCGCTTCAAGCCACGGATTTGCTTCGAGGTGAAGTCGGTCGCGACAACCCTCTGCCAATGCAGCTCAAAGGCTTCGGCCGCACCGGCGGGGGGCGCAAGGAAAGAGAGGCCGGCCCAGAGTGTCATGGCCGCAATCACCGGCAGGCATCTCATTGCAAAGCATCCGGCATCCGAGAGTGAAGGCCAATCGAACCGATCTTGTCACGAACACGATACCGGGGAAAGCCCGCAGTGCCTCCGTGCTCGAACCGCGATTGTCGAGGGGGCTGCCGCCTGCCGCATCCCTAACTTGCGAGCAATGCCGTCAATTCGCGCACGTCGCCCAAGGCCTCGAGCGCGCGCACCGTCTCGACCACCCTCTCGGCCTTCTCGTCGGGCCAGCCGCCATACGCGGCGCATTCGCGGAACTTGCCGGCCACTTCGTCAAAGCTCATCGGGTGCGCCGGGCTGCCCTTGCCGAAGTCGGCGCGGCCCGTGATCACGCGCCCGTCCTCGAGCCTGATCTCGATGATCGTGGTCATCTTGTCGTAGCCCGCCGCCTCGGCCTCCGGATGGACGCCGAAGTCGACCTTCCGGATCATCTCCTGAACGTCCGGACGGTTGACGATCTTGTCGGTGAAATCGTTGAGCCCGCCGCGGCGCTTAAGAAGCAGGATGGCGATGCAGAACTCCATGCTGAACTTGGCCTGGAGCTCGTCGGCCGGGCGGTGGTGGATCAGGGCGTTCGGCATGTTCCGGTTGGTGCCGACCTTGACCTCCGCCACCTCATCGGGGGCGATATTGTGCGTATCGATGAGCTCCCGCATTGTCGTCATGCCGGGATGGGTGAGCGAGCCGCAAGGGTGGGGCTTGATCGAGATGCCGGGATCGACGAACGTCCAGGGGTTGCCCAGCTTGCCGGCGATCGCGCCCTCGTCGAAGCCGCCGCCGGCGGCGCGAAAGAAGCCCCGCGGGGCCTCGAGGATGACGTCCGCCGCGGTGAACCCGAGCGAGGCGAATTCGGCGGCGATGAGGCCGCTTTCCGAGGCACGGCCCGCATGGAAGGGCTTGGTCATGGTGCCGAAATTCTCGCGCAGGCCCGCCGCCTGGCTGGCGGCGATCGCCAGCGCGCGGGCCACCGTTTCGTGAGGGTGTCCCAAGAGGTTGCAGACCGCCGCCGCGGCCCCGAAGGCGCCGCAGGTGGCGGTGGAGTGGAAGCCTTCCTGATAATGGCGCGGGTCGATGGCCTCGGCGATCTTGCACTCGACCTCGACGCCCACGTGGTAGGCCCGCATCAGGTCCTCGCCGGACAGACCCTCGCGCTCGGCGATCGCCAGCGCCGCCGGCAGGGCGGGCGCCGTCGGGTGGGTCAGCAAGCCGTAGACCCGGTCCTTGGCGGCGGCAAGCTGCGTGTCGTCGTAATCGTCGGCGTGAATCGCGATGCCGTTGGCGAAGGCGGCGAAGCGCGGCGGAACTTTCATCCCGGCGCCGATCACCGTGCAGGGGCCGTCGCCCAATCTTAAGCCCTCGAGATGGGCGCGCACGATCCTTCCGCTGTCGGCCACCGAGCCCGCCAGCGCCAGGCCGAGCCCGTCAAGGATCGACTTCTTGCCAAGGGCGACGACATCCTCCGGCAGGCGGTCATAGGACACCGAAGCAATGAAATCCGCGACATAGGCGGTGAGCGATCGGGTGGTCGCGGACTCGTTCTTCGCCATGGCATGTCCTCATCTAAAACCGGGGGCGCTTCGGTCTTCTCGCCCAAGGAACGCGAACGCCGCGTGATAAAGCAAGCTCGGGCGCAATGCAACAGACGCTCCGATGCGCGAGAATGTTAGCGTAAAGGATGTGGAAATTCGTCCCGCGCCGGACGCGGGCGGTTGCCAGGCGGCGGGGAGTCGTAATAAACAACTCGCAGTCAGTCGGCGCGGCGCGCGGTTGCGCGACGTCTTTCCTGCTTCATCGGAGGATAAAGCTTTGACCTCTAAGCTGCCGGAAACCATGACCGCCGTCGAAATCACGGCGGATGGCGGGCCCGAGGTTCTCGAGCCCGCGAGCCGGCCGGTGCCCGAACCAAAAGCGGGCGAGGTCCTGATCAAGGTGGCCGCCGCCGGGGTGAACCGGCCGGACGTGGTGCAACGCCAAGGGCTTTATCCCCCGCCGCCGGGCGCCTCGGACATACCGGGCCTCGAGATCGCGGGCGCCATCGTCGCCCTCGGCGAGGGTGTCGCGGGCTTCTCCGTCGGCGATGCGGCCTGCGCCCTTGTCACCGGCGGGGGCTATGCCGAGTACTGCGCCGCGCCGGCGCCCCAGTGCCTTCCCGTGCCCGCCGGACTGAGCCTGACGGAGGCGGCGGCGCTGCCCGAAACGTTTTTCACCGTGTGGAGCAACGTCTTCGACCGGGCGGGATTGAGGGAAGGGGAAAGCTTCCTCGTCCACGGCGGCGCGAGCGGCATTGGCACCACCGCGATACAGCTCGCAAAGACCCACGGCGCGCGCGTCTTCGCGACCGCCGGCACGGACGAAAAATGCGCGGCGTGCGCAAAGCTCGGCGCCGACCGGGCGATCAACTATCATGCGGAAGACTTCGCGCAAGTCGTAAAGGACGAGACCGGCGGCAAGGGCGCCGATGTCATCCTCGACATGGTCGGCGGCGATTACGTCGCGCGCAACATCAGCGCGATGGCGCCCGACGGGCGCATGGTCAGCATCGCCTTTCTCAAAGGCGCCAAGGTCGAGGTCAATCTGATGCCGGTGATGCTGAAACGGCTCACCCTCACCGGCTCGACGTTGCGTGCGCGGAGCGTCGAGTTCAAGGCCGAAATCGCGGCGCGGCTCAAGGCAAAGGTCTGGCCCTTGATCGATGAAGGCCGGATCAGGCCGGTCATTCATGCGATCTTTCCGCTGGTGCAAGCCGCCAAGGCCCACCGGCTGATGGAAAGCGGCGCCCATATCGGCAAGATCGTGCTCGAGGTGGGGGTCAACCCCCCAAGTTGAGCCCCAAGGCGCACGGACAGGCTCAAAATCGATGGCGAGACTGCTGGAACACCACGCGCTGGAATTCCTTGCAAAGGGCGGCATCGCGGTTCCCGGGTTCGCCGTCGCCACGAGCGCGGAAGAGGCGAGACGCGCGGCGTCCGGGTTCGGCCGGCCGGCCGTCGTCAAGGCCCTCATTCCTGTGGGCGGGCGGGGCAAGGCCGGGGCGATCAAGTTCGCCGAAAGCCCTGAGGAGGCCTTCGCCCACGCCCAAAGCCTGCTGGGCCGAACGGTGCTCAATTTCCCGGTCGAGCGGCTGCTGGTCAGCGCGCGGCTCGACATCGCCACGGAGCTTTTCGTTTCCATCACCTTCGACAGCATGACGCGGGGTCCCGTCGTGCTGTTCTCGGCGCCCGGCGGCATCGACGTCGAGGCGATCCTGGCCGACGATCCCGACCGGCTGATCCAGTACCCGGTCGAAATCGGCCTGGGCCTGCAGCCCTTCCAGGCGAGAGAGATCGCCGAGCGCGCGGGATTGACCGGCAAGACCCTGATCGCGGCGGCCGACGCGCTCTCGGCCCTCTATCGCGTCTTTCGCGAGCTTGACGCCGAAACCGTGGAGGTGAACCCCCTGGCCGTGACCGGGGATGGGCGCATCGTCGCCCCTTCGGCCGTTATCGTGGTCGACGACCAGGCGCTCTACCGCCACCCCGAGCTCGAGGGCATCGCCGATCCCAACCTCACCAACGGCTGGCGCCCCTTGACCGAGCTCGAGAGACGGATGCGCGAGATCGACGCAATCGACGCCGGCTCCGCCATCCGCTTCAACGAGTTCCCGGAGGGTGGCATCGGCTTCATGTTCACCGGCGGCGGAGCGGGCTTCCTCGCCTTCGACACCATGATGCGCCTGGGCGGCGATCCCGCCACCACTTTCGACATCACCCCCGGTTACGTGGAAGAGAAGATGTATCTCGCGACGAAGGCGGTGCTCTCGCTTCCGCGGCTGAAGGGCCTGCTCGCCGGGGGCAACATCACCAACTTCATCCCCATCGACATCAAGGTCCGGGGCGTGATGCGGGCGCTCAAGGAGCTCGAAATCGATCCCGCAGCCTTCCCCGTGGTCTTCCGCTTCGCCGGGCCCGGCGCGGACGCCGCGAGGGAGCTCGCGGACGCGCTGCCGGGGATCGAGTACTATGGCGCCGAGTCCACCATCGAAGACGTGGTCGAACGCATCGTCGAGCTCACGAGAAACAGATGAGCATCCTTCTTCACGCATCCTCCCGCGTTCTGGTGCAAGGCCTGAGCGGCCGGCAGGCCCGTACTCATGTGAATTTCATGACCGCGTACGGGACACGCGTGGTCGCCGGCGTCTCCCCCGGCAAGGGCGGCACCGAGATCGAGGGCATTGCCAACTACGATTCGGTGAGGGCCGCGCTGGAACACCACCAGGTGGATATCTCGGTGCTTTTCGTACCCGCGCCCTTCGCCAGGGACGCGGCGCTTGAGGCCATAGAACATGACATCCCGCTGGTGCTGGTGCTGGCCGAAGGCGTGCCTCACCACGACGCGGCGCTGATCCTCGAGCGCGCCAAAAGAAAGGGCGTGCGCGTGATCGGCCCCAATTCACAGGGCATGATCAGCCCCGGCCAGGCGAAGCTCGGGGGCACCGGCGGGGCGGAGCCGGAGAAGCTCTTTTCCAGGGGGCCGGTCGGCGTCATTTCACGCTCAGGCGGCATGGGCGGCGAGATCGGCAATGCGCTCACCCGCTTAGGCATCGGGCAGAGCACCTACGTCTCGATCGGCGGGGATCTCATGATCGGTACCGGCTTCGCGCCGCTCTTGAGGCTGTTCGAGGCGGACGCGGAGACGAGATGCGTGGCGATGTTCGGCGAGGCCGGCACGGGACACGAGGAGGAAGCCGCAGAGCTCGTGCGCGAGGGCGGCTTCACCAAGCCCCTGGCGGCGCTGATCGCGGGCGAAGCGATGGAGGAACTTCCCAAGGGCATGAGCTTCGGCCACACCAGCGCCGTCATCGAGCGGGGGCTGGGTAAGCCTTCGCGCAAGAAACAACTTCTGCGCGAGGCCGGGGTCATGGTGGCCGAGAGCTTCGCCGAAATCCCGGCGCTGGTGGAAGAGGCGCTGGCCAGGGGCTGAAACCGGCCGGGAGACGGCCCAACGAGGCTAAGGACATGCGAAACCAGGAGTTGGCAATGGAATCCACGGAATCATCCGTTCCCCCTACACCTTTGGAGCAGCACTTCTCGCTTCTTTCGGGGGTTTCTCTTTCGGCTTTGATCAAGGTCTCATCTCCATCGTTCTCACGATGCACGCCACCCGACTGGGACCGGCCTCGGTGATC
>CBESNX010000055.1:0-8656 GCA_965531025.1 uncultured bacterium | reverse complement strand
GCATGGTTCAATCATCCATCGGCGAAGGGGCGACGAGACGCATCGGCGGCGTCGGTAGCGTCGATCGTGCGAAGGCGAAGAGTGCCAAGCCAAATGATCTACGGTACTTGTTTAAAAAGCGTTATTTTGAGTCTCTTGAGTTCTACAAGCATTTTTATGACGATATTTCGGAATATGGAAACAAGGAAAATCCCTCCAAGGTCTTTTACTTCATCCCGGGGATAAACGGCGTCCCCGGCCAGATAAGATTCATCCTTCCGAGCCTCTATCGCCGGTACGGCCACGATATCTACGCGCGCTGCTGCTTTCTCCCCGAATTCTCGGCCACCACGCCGATCTGGGAAAAGTACACGGTCGAGAACATGGACCGGAAGCGGGCGACGATCGTCGCCGATCTCTCGGCGCTCCTGTCGGCCTACGGCGACGTCACCGTCGTCGCTTCGAGCAGCGGTTTCTACGATTTCGTTCATGCCTACGACGCGCTGAGCGACGCGGCGGCCGCCGGCAGGCTGAAGCTCGTCTGGGGCGCCTGTGCGCCCGACCGTTTCGAGCCGACGCGGTGGGAGGCGTTGTTCTACCCGCTCAACGGATTCGTTCACAACGGCCATCGCTGGGTCGCCTTTCCCAACCACAACCTGCTCAAGGTCTTCAATCCGGAGGCCGCCACCGCCTTTCGATGGCGGCACCGGGCGCAACGCAAGACCTTCTTCAAGGTCGATCTCGAGTCGCGGTTCGTCTGTTTCAACCTGTATTGGGACTACGTCTCGCTGGGTTGCTTCAACGAGATGATGGACCACGCCCTCAGGAACGCGCGCGGGCCCATGGACATCGAGGCGCACGTTCTCGTCGCCGCCAAAGACGGTTACTGGCAGGGGCGCTCCAACGACGAGATCGCCGCGGCGATCGGCAGGTACGTCTCGCCCCGCAGCATCATCTTCAAGAACACCTCGCATCTGTGGGTCGTCGTTCCCGAGAACGTGAGCGAGCTTCTCGACCGCTTGGAAGACGCCTCGTCGGGTTCCTGATCGGTCGCGCTTCACGCCGCGAGACCGGGCGTGCGCCACAGCGTACGCCAAGCGTCGACCTCGCCCAGCATTTCGGGGGCGGTGAGCGCGCCCTTCTCGGTGAGGTAGAGGCCGATGAGGTCGGCCCGAACCGTCTCGAAATAGACGTTGGTGCAGATCTCGGCACGCTCGGGCCACACCTCGCCGCCGTCCATCGCCTCGAGGGTGGCCTCGGCGGCCGTAGCGCGGGAGTCGATCTTGAAGGTGTCGGCGGCGACGTGGCACCGCGTGCCGTGCTCGCGTGCCGCGAGGGCGGCGAGCAGGCTGCCCGCCTTGTTGACCACGGCGAGGTCGGCGAGCACCGCGTCGGCGCCGATGAGCACGGTGTCGAGATCGGCGAGCGCGAGGCCGATCTGCGCGTCGGTGATGCAGCGGACGCGGCGGCCCGCGGCCTCGAGCCGACCGCATAGCTTGCGGCCCTCGAGCAGCGGCCGCGATTCGGCGACGACGACGAGGCAGTCGGGCGCGATCGCTTCGGCGAGCACGGCCTCGATGGTCGACGAATAGCTCAGCGTGAGGACGCCGCGGGCGGCGGCGAGAACCGGGCGGGCGGCGGCGACGAGGGCGTCGCGCAACGCTGCCTGGCGGGCGAGGAGGTCGGCGAGCACTTCGTCGCAGGCTTCGGCCGGGTCGGTGCCCGGGTTCGCGAGACGCTCGCGCAGCGCGGCGTAGTACGTGGCCGCCCAGTTCCCCGGCGATGCCATCGACGGGCGCAGCGCGGCGATGCGCCCGACGAGCGTGGCGGCGTCGGCGAGCAGCGTGTCGGCCCCGGCACGAGCGCGCTCGCCGCACACGCGCCCGATGAGCCTGAGCCCGGCCTCGGCGAGCTGCGCCGCGCCGTGCTCGCGGTCGTCGCGGATGCGGGCGAGCGCCTCGTCGAGGGAGTCCGGCGACATGCCGTGCTTCCGCCCGGCCGGCTCAGGGATAGACGCGCTGCAGGGCGTCGGCGAGTCCCGGTACGGCATCGAGCCTCTCGATCTCGCCGGGCCACACCCAGCGCCGCTCGACGTGCTCCCAGTCGAGCCGGATGCGCGCGGGGTCGTCGACCGCGAACAGGAATGGATGGACCCGCCACAGGCGGTCGCGTTCCCTGTCGTAGACGTCGAGCGGCGCGCCCTCTTTCAGCAGTACGACGTCATCGCGGCCGAGGCCGGTTTCCTCTTCGAGTTCGGTATACGCCTGCTCGATCGGCGCCTGCTCGAGATAGCCGCTCACCCCGGCCCAGAGGCCGCGATAGGTGGCCACCTTGCCGCTGCGCCTGAGAACCAGGATGCGCCCATCGTGAATCAGGAAAATGGTAACGACATCTGTTTCCGGCATCGCTCCTGTCGCCGGTGCGAGGGTGTCGGTAAGTCGTATATCGTAGACCAACCCTGCCGGTTGGCCAATCGCCGCGCGCCGGCAGCTGGCGGCTCACCGCGACATGAGCACCGGGAGCGTCATGTGCTTGAGCAGGTTGCGGGTAACGCTGCCCATCGCCCACTCGCGAGCGGCCGTAGGCGCCCATCACGAGGAGGTCGGCGCTGAGGTCGGCGGCGCACGACAGCACCGCGTCGCCGACCTCGATGTCGTCGCGGCTCGTCTCGATTGCCTCGGCGCGCACGCCGTGGCGCGCCAAATGGGCGGCGATATCCGCGCCGGGCAGATGGCGATGGTCGCCCGGGTCGACGCTGAGGACGATCACGCGCTCCGACCGCTCGAGCACGGGAAGGGCGTCATGGAGCGCCCGCGTCGCCTCGTGGCTGCTGTTCCAGGCGACGAGCACGCGCCTGCCCACCACTGGATTCGATCCGACGTAGGGCACGACGATGGCCGGCCGGCCCGAGTCGAGCACGACCTGCTCGGGGAGCTGGATGAAAAGCCGGCCCTCGGTGCCTTCCGGAGGCGTCTGGCCGATGACGCCGATGTCGGCGTAGCGCAGGTGGAGGGTGGCGATGTCGTACACGTCGCCCTATTCGCAGCGCCATTCTGCGGCGACGCCGGCGCGTTCGGCGCGCGCCCGGAAGTCGGCCTCGATGGCGGCCGAGGCGGAGACCGACGGTCGCGCCGAGCTTTGATCGCGCCGACGCGCCGGCGGGGCGCGAAACCTCGCCGGTGCTCGTGACGCGGGTCTACGCAAGGTGGGTCTACGCAAGGGGAACCCCGCCTTTAACCAATCTTAACCATTCGCCGCCTACGATCCGCCAATCCGTTCGCGTGCCGGGAGCCGGGCTTCGCCGGCCTGATCGCGGCATCGGCAGCAACGCCGGGCGGGTACCCGCGCGGCGCCGGTGCGTTTCCGTTTGCTTCGCCGGTGTGCGCGCGACAGCGTTGGATTTTGCCGCCGTCGACGTGTAGGACTGCAAATGAAGGGTATCACTTTAGAGAGGGTCAATTTCCTCGTCGTCGATGACAATCGGCATACGCGGAAGCTGGTGTCGGGCATATTGCGGGGGTTGGGCGCCCGAAACGTCTTTCTCGCGGCAAGCGCGGCTGAGGCGCTCGACGAGATGCACGTCACCCCCATCGATATCGCTATCGTCGACTGGGAGATGGAGATTCTGACCGGGGTGGAGTTCGTCAAGATGGTGCGCACCGAGAACGACAGCCCCGATCCGTTTCTCCCCGTCATCATGTTGACCGCCAACACGCGGGTGAAGCACGTTGAGGAAGCACGCGACGCCGGCGCCAACGAGTACCTCGCCAAGCCGGTCTCGCCTGAGGCTCTGTACCGGCGAATAGTCTCGATCATCGAGCACTCGCGAAGATTCGTGCGCACGGAGACCTTCTTCGGACCCGATCGTCGGCGCCGCACGGGAGTCCACAAGGGGTCGGAGCGACGCAAATCCAGGACGCAGGCCGCGAACAGCAACGCGAAGAGCGAGGACCAGACCGATGGCCGGCGCGAACTGTGATCGCCCCGGCGCTCCTGCCCGGCGAAACGGCGACGCCATGCCACGGCCGATGCGCCCCGGGTGTCGGTTGAGGAGCTGAGCAATCGATGTCGAATGACCCGAACCAAGACAAGGCGTTGTTCGTGACGCCCCCCGGCTCGCTGGCGGACAAGGCCAAGACCGATGTCGGCGGCCTCGACGAGGCGGAAATGCTGCGTCGCGCCGAGGAAGCCGTCACGGCGCTCAAGGGCGAGTACCCGATCTGGGTCGAGGGCCACCTCGCCGACCTCGAGAAGGCGTACGCCGGCGCGCGCGAAAACCCCGACGAGGGCGACGCTCACCTCGAAACCGTGGCCCAGATCGCCCATGACGTGAAGGGCGAGGGCACCACCTACGGCTACCCGCTGATGACCATGCTCGGCGATTCGCTGTGCGGCTTCACCAGGGGCATGATCGAGGGCAAGACCCAGCGCAGCGATACCCATCTCGACATCATCGGCAAGCACATCGAGGCCATGCGCGTCGTCATTCGCGACCGGATAGAGGGCGACGGCGGCGAACTCGGCCAGACCCTGCTGGCCAGCCTCGAGCAGGCGGTCGCCAAGTTCAGTAACTAGGCCCCGGCCGGCCCCGATCGAGGGCCGCTGCGCCGCGCCGCAACTGCCCGAATCGGTTTGACAAGCCCGGCCGGGGCCGTATATTACGCCCTCCCCGCCCTACCCGAAGAGCCCGGATCAGGTGCCAGTGAAACTCCGCCCATGACCAAGCGCCTGTCGTCCAAGTACAAGATCTGCCGCCGGCTCGGCGTCAACCTGTGGGGCCGGCCCAAGAGCCCGACCAACCGGCGCGACTACGCCCCGGGCCAGCACGGACAGAGGCGCCGCAAGCCGTCGGACTTCGGAATCCAGCTCAAGGCGAAGCAGAAGCTGCGCGGCTACTACGGCAATATCAGCGAGCGCCAGTTCCGTCGCATGTACGACGAGGCGGTGCGCCGGCGCGGCGATACCGGCGAGAACCTGATCGGCCTGCTCGAGCGCCGCCTCGACGCCGTCATCTATCGCATGAAGTTCGTGCCCACGGTGTTCGCTGCGCGGCAGTTCATCAATCACGGGCACATCCGCGTCAACGGGCAGCGGGTCAACATCCCGAGCTACCGCGTCGGCGAGGGCGACGTCATCGAGGTGCGCGAGAAATCACGCGAGCTGGGCCTGGTGCTCGAGGCCGTCGAATCTCCCGAGCGCGACGTCCCCGGCTATGTCGACGTCGATTACAAGAAGATGCGCGGAACCTTCGTACGTACGCCCGAGTTCGCCGAGGTTCCCTACCCGGTGCAGATTGAGCCCAGCCTGGTCATCGAGTACTACTCGAAACACTAGGCGAACGCTCACCCCGCGATGCTTTGTCCGCCGGCGCTTCGCCGGCGGTTTTGGTTTGTCGGCCGATGCGCGCCCGGCCTCGCCAAAGGCGCGCCGGCGGACTAGAGCGTTTTCCGATCATTCTGGGTCATAGCCTGAGTTGACGAAGAAGTTGGCGCATTCGGCGGGTGTGAAGAGCTCGATTGCGTTGGCAATGGCGGTCCAGAGGTCGTCGATGGTGCGGGCTGCGGCCTTGCGCAGTAGGGCCTTGAGCTTGGCGAAGGCCTGTTCGATGGGGTTGAAGTGGGGTGAGTAGGGCGGCAGGAACAGGAGCGTCGCACCGGCCGCCTCGATGGCCTCTCGGACGCCACTGACCTTGTGTGCCGGGAGGTTGTCGAGGATCACCACGTCGCCCGGCGCCAGGGTGGGGGCGAGCATCTGCTCGACATAGACGCGGAAGGCCACACCGTTCATCGGTCCGTCGAGGACCATCGGCGCGGTCAGGCCGTCGAGGCGCAGACCGGCGGTGAAGGTGGTGGTCTTCCAATGGCCGTGCGGGACCGCGGCGCGACAGCGTTCGCCGCGCCGGGAGCGTCCGCGCAGGCGCGCCATCTTGGTCGAGGTCCCGGTCTCGTCGATGAACACCAGCCGGCGAGGATCGAGATCCGGCTGCCGCTCGAACCAGGCCCGGCGACGCGCCGCGACGTCAGGCCGGTCCTGCTCGGCGGCGTGCGCGGTTTTTTTTGAAGCTGATCCCATGGCGTTCGAAGAACCGCCACACGGTGCCGATCCCCACCGCTACGCCGCGCTCCCGCAGCCGGGCCTGCAGTTCCGCCAGGGTCATGTCCGGCGTCCGCGCGACCCGGTCCAGCAGGAAGTTGGCATGTGCTTCGATCCGGCCCGAGCGACGGTCCCCGCCCTGGGGCTTGGCACGGGCATCGCCGCGCTCGTGCCACGACTGGACCCAACGGATCGCGCTCGATGCGCTGACACCGAAACGCGCCGCCGCCTGTCGCCGAGACACCCCCGCCAGCACCGCACCCACAACACGCACACGAAGGTCGTCCGAGAGGCTCTTTCCCATCCATGCTGGCCTCCTTCTCCAGCCAGCATCTTGAATCACATCGACGACCGAATGGGAATCCCCAAAACCGATTCACGCAGTTCGGAAAGTGCTCTAGAAGCAACTTAACATGCCCCGTTTGTGAATAAGCTACAGTAATTGCGCAAAATATTGACGGCTCGTTCATCCTGATTCAAAGGTTATCGGTCTGAGGTTCACTTTCTAGGCGCAACCCGTATAGCCCAACGCACATACTACCGACAGATACCAAATCCGTGCTAGCCGTGGCACCGGTGATACAATCTGGGCAGCATCCCAGAAGTTCCCCAAAGGAAGGGTGCCCCAGGACATGGTCTGGGCATGGCGTTCTCAGGCGGGTTGTTGGCCAGTACCGGCTAAAGCGCCGCGAAATCGATCTTGCTGGAGCGATCCAGCTTTCTGGTCACAAGCGGCATAGGGTACTTCAGCCCCGTCGCACAGTTGAATAGCACCACGCGATCGCCTCGCCCGACCCGGCCATCGGCGAGGGACTGCCTGTACCCGGCGTAGGTCGCTGCGCCTTCCGGACAGAGCAGTAAACCCTCCTCGCGGGCGACCTCGTCGCGCACCGTCACGATCTCCTCGTCAGGCACCGCGATGGCGAAACCACCGCTTTCGCGCACCGCACGGAGAATCAAGAAGTCGCCGATTGCGACCGGCACGCGAATGCCGGCGGCTACGGTGTGGGCGTCCGGCCAAAGCTCGGCATGCTCCTCGCCCGCATCGTAGGCCTTGACGATCGGCGCGCAGCCGCTCGCCTGCACCGCGACCATGCGCGGGCGCTTAGAGCCGAGCCAACCAATCGCCTCTAGCTCGGCGAAGACCTTCCACATGCCGATAAGTCCCGTTCCGCCGCCGGTCGGATAGAAAATCACGTCGGGAACGTCCCAGCCCAGTTGCTCGGCGAGCTCGAGTCCCATGGTCTTCTTGCCTTCGATGCGGTAGGGCTCCTTCAACGTGGAAACATCGAACCAGCCGGCCGTGGCCGACCCTTCGCCAACGATCTTGCCGCAATCGTTAATCAGTCCGTTCACGCGGTAAACGGTCGCGCCCTGTATTTCGATCTCGGAGATATTGATCTCCGGCGTATCGTCCGGACAGAAGATGGTCGTCCGCAAGCCCGCTCGGTTGGCGTAGGCGGCCATGGCCGCCCCCGCGTTGCCGTTGGTCGGCATGGCGAGATGCGAAATGCCCAGTTCCTTCGCCATTGCCACCGCAAGTGCAAGGCCGCGCGCTTTGAAGGAGCCAGTTGGCAAACGCCCCTCGTCCTTGACAATGATCTCGCCGCCCTTGAGATCGAGAGAGCGCGCCATGCTTGGAAGCGGGATCAGCGGAGTCATGACTTCGCCCAAGCTGACGACGTTCTCCGCCTTGCGCACCGGCAGGAATTCCCGGTAGCGCCAGAAGCCGCCGCTGCGCCGAGCAAGGGTTTCCTTGTCGATCGCCCCCGCCAGTGCCTCCAGGTCGTAACGCACAAGAAAGGGCTTGCCCGCCGCGGACAATCCATGCACTCGGTCTGGCTCGGAGCGCTCTCCGGTCATCGAGCACTCGAGATGGGTAACGAAGGTTGGATGGTCCTCCGTCATGGTTCTCTGCCGCTCCCTATGTCCCTTATCTTTGATGGTCAATTCCTCCGCTTCCTGCGCTTCGACTTCGTCTTTCGTTTCTTCCGGCCCCAGATCCCGACCCCGACCATGACGAGGACGACACCAACTACAATTGGCAGAACTGCGCCGATCGAGGCGCTGCCCCCAATCGCTGCGCCGCCCCCGACGGTGTCATGGTAGGCGAAGGCCGGGGAGGAGGTGACCAAGATTACGCCGGCGTTGACCATCAGCCGGCTGTAGCCGACCACGTCGGCGGCGAGGATAGCTGCAAGCCTTCGCTGAACGCGCTCTTCGGCCATAGAGCCGGTTTCCTCCCAGACGCGCGTGTAGGAAAGAGATATTACGTCTGGGCGGAGGGTGAGTCTATCGATGCCGAATGTCGCCTTTGGGCCAAACCCAGAAGTCAATGATGATGCCGGGAATGTCGGCTGCTGAGGGTGAAGCGGACCAAATCGGCGGCAAAGCGGACATCGGCGATGAAATGTCCGAAGTTGGAGGTATGCCGGACGTAAATCGGACGTGGCCCTGACTACCGCTCCTAGCTGAGGCTGTTGAAGAACTATTTGAGGGTCTGAAATCGTGGCTGTTCCGGAACCAACGAAAATTGGAATCCAATAAAATCAATAGTTTAGAAATTCAGTAATTTGGCAGTGCT
>CBESNX010000054.1:0-8679 GCA_965531025.1 uncultured bacterium | reverse complement strand
GGCGCAAAATCATCCCGGTCAAATGGTTCCATCTGGCCGGATAGTGCTCTAGGCGCGGCCCGCGCGGGCGAGAGGCCGCCTACTCGCCTACTCGCCCTCCTCCAGAAAGGAGAAGGGCGAGACGCGGCGGTGATTCTCATCCACGTGCAAGCGGCGGTTGAGCGGCGGGAAGGCGCGCTGGTTGCAGTCCAAGCGGTCGCAGAGCCGGCAGTTGGGTCCGATCGGCGTGACCGCCATGCCCTGCCCCAAATCGTAGCCGTCGGCGTAAACGAGGTCGCCCGCGTGCGACACCTCGCAACCCAGGCCGATGGTGAACTGGGGCTGCGCCAGTTGGTGCCCCAGACCCTGACCCCTGACGGTCCGCGCGATGGTGAAATAGGTCGTCCCGTCCGGCATCTGCACGATCTGCCTCAGGATCTTGCCTGGACTGGAGAAAGCGTCATGCACGATCCATCGAGCGCAGGTTCCGCCAAAGCGCGCGAAGTGGAAGCCCCCGGCGCTGAACCGTTTCGAGATGTTGCCGGCGCTGTCCACGCGAATCAGGAAAAACGGCACGCCCCTCGCGCCCAGTCTTTGCAGGGTGGTGAGCCGATGGCACGTCTGCTCGAAGCTGGCGCCGAAGCGGTGCATCAGGATCTCGATGTCGTAGCGCACCGCCTTGGCGGCCTCGAGGAACCGGTCGTAGGGCATGAGGACGGCGGCGGCGAAGTAGTTGGCGAGCTCGACACGGCACAGCCGACGCGTCTCCTCGCCCGTGAACTGCGCCCGTTCCACGATTCCATTGAGAAGCTCGTCGTGGCTCAGCAAGGCGACCTGATAGGCAAGCTGAAAATTCCGGCTGGGGGCGGTGAGCATCTCGGACAGGCGAATCTCGCGGCTGTGCGGGTCGAATTGGCGCAGCGAATCACGCATCAGCTCGATCGGCCGAATCTTCACCTCGACGCCGTGCACTTCTTGCAGAGTCCGGCACAGACCCTGGCTTAGATTCGCGCTCTCGAGCTCCGCGTCCTGCCACAACCGTTCCGCCGCGGTCTCGAGAACCGGAAAGTGATTCGCTTCGCTTTGGATGAAGTCGCGGACCTCTTCGACGGGGAAGTGCATGGTTTCGAGGCTTTGCACCCGGTCCTGGTCGGCCAAGCGTTCCGCCAGTTCGACGGCGTTGGCCACGGCCTCTCGATAGGCCCGGTAGAGCACGGAAACGGCGTGGCCGCCGCCCGGGCTGACGGCGGCCATGTCGCGAAGCTCCTGGGTCGTGACGCCCTGCGGGCCGAGCAGCGGATCGCTGAAGACCTCTTTGAGCACGGCGAAGGCCTGGGCCTCTTCGTCGGCGGCGAAGCTCTGTAGATCGATCGCGAAGCGTTGCGCCAGTTTCAGCAACACCTGAACGGTCACCGGCCGTTGGTTGCGCTCGATGAGATTGAGATAGCTGGTCGAGATTGCGATCTCCTCCGCCATTTGCGCCTGAGTCAGTCCGTGTTCTTTGCGCAGGCGGCGGAGCTTGTGCCCAACCATCAGCTTCTTCTCTCTCATTTGGCCCTCACCGACGCTTCTAAATTCACAAAGTTTACAAAAAGCCATTCGCGTGAACAAAATATTTTACAGAATATCAATTTTTTATCAATCACTTATTGATAAATTAGCGAGTTCGTCATACAAGTACGAACATCGTCAGTGTTATGTTTTTGCGTTAACGCAGCATAATTAGATATTTTATTATATAAGTCTATGATTTAACGCAATATTTTTTCTCTTGGAATCGACTTTACAAACCAGGGGGGATCGGGGATGGCCGCGCAGGCGAAACATAGACACGAGAACATCCCAGTTACCGCCGCGGGGGTGACGATTCACGGTCCCCTCGAGGACGGATATGACGAGATCCTGACGCCCGACGCCCTTGCCTTCGTGGCCAAGCTCGAGCGCCGGTTCGGGGCCGAGCGGCGGAAACTCCTCGCCCGCCGCCGCGAGGTCCAGGCGCGGCTCGATGCGGGCGAGAAGTGCGACTTCCTGCCCGAGACCAGGGAGATCCGCGAGGGCGACTGGACCGTCGCGCCGGCCCCGGACGATGCCCTCGACCGGCGGGTCGAGATCACCGGGCCCACCGACCGCAAGATGATCATCAACGCGCTCAATTGCGGCGCCAACGTGTTCATGGCCGATTTCGAGGACGCCAACACCCCCACCTGGGATAATTTGATTGCGGGCCAGATCAACCTTCGCGACGCGGTCAGCGGCGATATCGAGTACACCGATCCTTCGACCGGCAAGCATTACGAGCTCAACGACAAGCTGGCGACGCTGTTCGTCCGTCCGCGCGGCTGGCACATGCCCGAGAAGCACGTGCTTCTGGAAGGCGAAGCGGTCTCAGGCGCGCTGTTCGACTTCGGGCTGTTCTTCTTCCACAACGTCCGCCGGCTCATCGACAAGGGCACCCGCCCCTATTTCTACCTGCCCAAGCTCGAAAACCATCTGGAAGCGCGCCTGTGGAACGACGTCTTCAACGTCGCCGAGGACGAGCTCGGCGTCCCGCGCGGCACCATCAGGGCGACGGTGCTGATCGAGACCATCCTCTCGGCCTTCGAGATGGACGAGATCCTTTATGAGCTGCGCGAGCACTCGGCGGGGCTCAACTGCGGGCGCTGGGATTACATCTTCAGCTTCATCAAGACGTTCCGGAACGATCCCGCCTTCGTGCTGCCCGACCGCGGCGAGGTCACCATGACCCGCCATTTCCTGCGCTCCTACTGCCTCCTGCTGATCAAGACCTGTCATAGGCGCAACGCCCACGCCATGGGGGGCATGGCGGCGCAGATCCCGATCCGCGGCGACGCCGCCGCCAACGCCGAGGCCATGGCCAAGGTGCGCGCCGACAAGGAGCGCGAGGTGGGCGACGGCCACGACGGCACCTGGGTCGCCCATCCCGGGCTGGTGGCCGTGGCCAAGGAGGTTTTCGACGCCCACATGGAGGGCCCCAACCAGATCGAGAACAGGCGCGCCGACGTATCGGTGACCGCGGCCGACCTCGTCGAGGTGCCGAAAGGCGAGATTACCGAGGCGGGCCTGCGCCAGAACCTCAACGTCGGCATCCTCTATATCGAGGCGTGGTTGCGCGGCGCCGGCTGTGTGCCGCTTTACAACCTGATGGAGGACGCGGCCACGGCCGAGATCTCCCGCGCCCAGGTCTGGCAGTGGCTGCGCCACGGGGCGCGCCTCGACGACGGGCGCAGGATCGACGAATCCCTGCTCGAGGCGCTGCTGGCCGAGGAGATGGAGAAGATGCGATCCCATGTGCGCGCCGCGGGCGCCGGCGACGGCCGCCTCGAGGACGCGGCGGCGCTGTTCAAGGACATGGTGCTGGCGCCTGATTTCGAGGAGTTCCTGACGCTGCCCGCCTACGAATGGGTGCTGTCCCACGGGGGCTGAACCGGCCCGCGCGTTCCCCAACCCGGTCCGCCGGACCCTTTAATTTTGTGGAGCTCCTTGCCGTCGCTGATCGGCTTCGGGCCGTTTTGTTGCATCGCCCCGAGATGCGGCCCGCGGGCAATCGGCGTGACGCCCTTGCCGGTAGGGACCGGCTCGGCGCCCAGGTCCTTGCCGATGGCCCCGGCGCCGGGGTTGCAAATGCGTATCCGGCACGCCCGGCGTCGCGGCGCGGCCGGTCGGCCGCGCCTTGCGCGGCAGGCGGATCAGGCGGCTTTGCCCTCCTCCGGACCCGCGGTCCCCGCCTCGGTCGTGGCCTTGTCCAGGAGCTTGACGCAGGCGTAGACCGCGTCGATCGAGGGCGACGGGGTCTTGGTCAGCCGCCCGAGCTCGATGACGGCGCCGATCAGGGCCTCGACCTCGAGGGACCGGCCCGCCTCGACATCCTGCAACATCGAGGTCTTATGCGGCCCGACGGCCTCCGCGCCCTCGATCCTCCTCTCGATGGTGTGGCGGAACTCGATGCCCAGCTTGTGGGCGATCTCCTCGGCCTCCTTCATCATGTTGGCCGCCAGTTCCCGCGTCTCGGGGAACCGGCAGATGTCGACGAGCGTCGCATGGGTGAGCGCGCTGACCGGGTTGAACGAGAGATTGCCCCACGCCTTGAGCCAGATCTCCGATCGGATGTCGTCGAGCACCCGCGAGCGGAACCCGGCGTCGGTCAGGGCCTGCGAAAGCCGCACGACCCGGTCGCTCTCGGATCCGTCCAGCTCGCCCACCGGGAAGCGGTCGCCCTCGACGTGATGGACGACGCCCGGCGCGGCGACCGCCGCCGCCGGATAGACGACGCAGCCGATCATGCGGTCGGCCTCGATGTTGGCCTCGATCACCCCGTTGGGATCGAGCGATTCCAGGCGCCGCCCGTCGAACTCGCCGCCGTGCTTTTGGAAGTACCACCAGGGAAGGCCGTTCTGGACGGTGACCACGATGGTCTCGGACCCGAACAGCGCCGGCATCATCGGCGCCACCGATTCGATGTGATGGGCCTTGAGCGCCAGGACAACGAGGTCCTGCGGGCCCGCCTCCTTGAAGCTGTCGGTGGCCTTGGCGGGCCGGGCGAGGTGCTCCGTGCCGTCCTCCAACACGAGCTTTAGGCCGTTCTCCCTGATCGCCGCAAGGTGCGCCCCCTGGTCGATCAGGGTGACCTCCTGGCCCGAGAGCGCGAGCCTCGCGCCCATCAAGCCGCCGACCGCGCCGGCGCCGACAACGCAAATTCGCATGCTACCCTCCCTTTAGCGGTCCGTAGGAGACCTGCTCGAACGATGTCCCGGGCCAAGCGGACAAACCTCAACGCGGGCCGGTGCGGACCTTGGCCCGGCGGGCCCAACGCGGCCCCGCGCGCATCGCGCACAAGCCCTCGCGCGCATCGCGCACAAGCAAAGATGCTCCGGACAACGCACCGGAACCTCTACTGCTCGAAGACGTTGCTCAGCGTTCCGATGCCCTCGATGGTGACCTCGACGACATTCCGCGGCTCCTTCATCGAGCCGACGCCGAGCGACGTTCCGCAGCAGATGACGTCGCCCGGATAGAGCGTCATGTCCTGCGAGATCAGGCTGACCAGCCGCCGCGGCGGGTGGATCATGTCGCCGACCGGGTAGTTCTGCCGTTCCTGGCCGTTCAAGACCGTTTTGACAACGAGCTCGTCGGGGTTCACGTCGGTCGCCACCACCGGCCCGAACACCCCGAAGGTATCGAAGCTTTTCGCGCGCACCCACTGGGCGAAAGTGGCATCCTTGTTGATCAGCTCGACGGCGGTGATGTCGTTGATGCAGGTGTAGCCGAAGATGTGAGCGTCGGCCTGCTCTTCGGACGCCTCCTTGCACTCCTTGCCGATGACGATGCCGAGCTCGCCCTCGTAGACCACCTTGCCGCCGTAGGAGTTGGGCCGCCGGATGGTCTCGCCGGTGGCGAGAAACGAATTGTCGGCCTTGAGAAAGTAGAGCGGGTCCTCGGGCTCGGGCAAGTTCAACTTCTCGGCCAGGGCGTGGAAGTTGTTCCAAAGGGCGATCATCTTGTTGGGCTCGGTCGGGGTCAGCACCTTGACGGCCGAAAGCGGCACGGTCCGCAAGCTCGCCACGGGCCGCGCGAACATGTCGCCCTCGTGCACGGTGATGGTGTCGTCCTCGAGCGTCCCGAAGCCGTCCTTGCCCTCGTGTTCGAAACGAATCCAGCGTGGCATGTCGTTCGTCCCTCAGGATTTGCCGGGTATCCCCGGTTCGTTAACGTTCGATGGCCGCAAGCCCGCGCCGGCGGGACCCGCCCGCCCCCGTCCCGGGCCGCACCGGGCTACGCGCCGGGCCGGCGCCGGCGATGCCGATTCGCGGGGGCGCCCTGCTTTTCGCATTTTAAGCCGCGATCGCCCTAATCGACCAGTCGAATTCGCGACCTTGGCGGAACGTCGCGCGCGCGCCCGCCGCGGAGATCTCCGGCGACGGGGCGCGCGGGGCCGGCCGGCGAGAATGCTCCGCCGAAGGTTCGGCAAACGGCAGGGTTCCAGCGGGACCGGCCGTCAGGCAGGGACCGTTTCCCACGCGACATTCATCTCCACGCCGGCGTCGCTGAGAAGGTTCATCACCGGGCACCGGAGCTCGACGTTCTTTCGCAGCTTCGCCACGCGCTCCGGCGGCTCGTTGGTGTGAAGCGTCACCTTCAGATCCACCGTCTCAAAATGCGGCCGCACGCCCACGACGCCCCGCGATCCGCGGGCGTCCACCTGCCCCGCGCACGCGAACTCGACGCCGGAATAGGCGAACTTCATGGCCTCGGCGCAGCGGTTGATGATCACGCCCTCGCATCCGACCAAGGCCGAGAGCACGGTCTCGAGGGGGGTGGGGGCCGTGTTGGAGCCCGTCGGCTCGTCGGTCACGACCTCGAAATCGCGCACCGTGCTGATGGTCCTCGCGGTGGCGTCGTTCAGCGCCCGGACCTCGCGGATGCCGATGAGCTTCTTGTTGGGATCGACGCTGGGTGGAAGAAGGTCTGGATCGGTCATGGCGTGGGTTCCTCTCTGTGACAACGTGATCTTGCGCCCGGGCGCCCGGGAGAGCCCGGCATGGCAACTCAAACCGTGATCTCGAGGATGTCGAGGCCGTTTATCCGGTCGATCAGGTAAATCAGGCCCCTCTCGTCGACATCCACGTCGTTGCTCTGGGGCGCCTCGGCCCCTTTGCCGGGTTCGGGTATGAAGTAGGCGATCTCTTCGGGCAGTTCCGGCCGGGCGACGTCGATGACCCTCAGGCCGCCGCTGAACCAGGTGGCATAGACCCGGGTGTCGCGGAAGTGTTCCTGGAACTGATGCGCCCCGAAGCGGCCTCCCTTCCCGCTCCAGGGCGAATCCGCCTCGCTCACGTGATAGGTCGAGAGCGGCCTGATGTCGCCGAGGTCGCCCACGTCGAAGACCCACAGAAACGCGTGCGGCTGACCGGTGGCGTGGTCGTGCTCCTCGTCGATCACGACCGCCACGTCCTTGCCGCCGACCGGGAAGGGGAGCTTGAGCACGGTATGGGTGGGCTCCGGGAAGGGGGGGTGATAGTCGTACTCGCCTAGGGTCTTGGGCGCGGTAATGTCGGAAACGTCGAGCACCCGAAACCCCGCGTGCCAGACCGACGCCCACAGCTTGTCGCCCTGGCGCATCGCATGGTGCAGGCGGTTGCGGTATCCCGGCCAAGTCGGCTGCTCGCCGCCGGCGAGGTGCTGGCCCGGCATCCACCATCGCGAAACTTCCTCGGGACGCTCGGGACTGGCCATGTCGTAAATCACCAGGATGTTGCCGATATAGCCCTCCATTTCGGTCGAGATGTAGGCGTAGTTCTCGTCGGCGTCGAAACGGTGCGTGCCGAACCCGTGAGTCTTCACATGCGCGAGCTCGCGCGGTCTCGTCCGGTCCGCGATGTCATAGACCTTGAAGCCGCCCTCGTGATACCCGCGCTTGTGCGCCTCGGCGAGCACGGGGAGGTCCGATTCCTTCACCTTGAGGGCCTGGGCCAGCTCCTTGTCGGCCGGCGCCCTGCCAAGCGTCTTCTCGAGGCTTTCCTTGAGCTCCGGGATCTTCTCGCCCAGGCGAAGGAAGTGGCGGTTGTACTGCTCGACATTGACGATCATGATCTCATCGTTCACCCGCACCTTGTGGGAGTGGGAGTGGTTGTCGGGGAGGTCGATCTTCGAGAGGACGCGCGGATTGCGCGGGTCGGAAACATCGAGAATCGAGGTCCCGTGGGGCGGGTCCATGTGGCCGATATAGGCGTAATCGCCCTTGACGATGACCTGGCCGCCGCCCGGAATATCGAGCCGCGAGATGCGTTTGATATTCCTGGCTACGACGCCGTCGGTGATTGTGTTCATCTTCCTCTCCCTGCGGTACAAGCCGGCTCCCGCCATACGCTCGAGCCGGCGTTACGACGCGCTTGCACCGCGGCGCGGAGCGTAGGTAACGCTCCGCGTTCGTGGCTCAAGCGGCGGCGCAACGCTACGACAGGTCCAAAGCACGGTCAAACATCCATTGGCCCCGGTGCTTCACCGCGGCGGCTTCGCCGAGGCGCTCAAGCGGCCCCCGGGCCGGGAATGGCCCCAGGACGAAATTCGACGTTTGATCCAGTCTTGATCTATGCTGGGAGCGGTGTCTTTGGCTTGCGAAGACGAAGTCGGAATGTCGGTATTCAAAGCGTCGCCCGTTGGCTGTGGAGGAAATTCGTGCCGGGCATGATATCGGGAGCCGCGGCGGCGGAGATCAAGGTGCTCAGCGCCGGGGCCGTCAAGCGGGGGGTCGCCGAGCTCGCCGCGGCGTTTCATCGGGCGACCGGGCACGAGGTCGATATCACCTTCGCGACCGCCCCGGTGCTCCGCGGCAAGGTCGAGGAAGGGGAGGCCGCGGCCGACATCGTCATCGCCCCAGTTCCGGCGATCGAAGATTTCGAGGAAACGGGCCGGACCGTTTCCGGCACCGGCGCCGTTCTCGGCAAGGTCAGGGCCGCGGTCGTCGTGCGTGACGGCGCCCCGGAGCCGGACATCTCGACGACGGAGGCGTTCAAGAAAGCGGTACTTGCCGCTGACTCGCTCGTCTACAACCAAGCCTCGAGCGGTCTTTACATCGAAAAGCTTTTGGAGAAGCTCGGCGTCGCGGACGAGGTAAGGGCCAAGACCACGCGCGTTCCCACCGGCGGAGCCGTAATGCAACATCTGGCGAACAGTAGCGCCGCG
>CBESNX010000053.1:0-8776 GCA_965531025.1 uncultured bacterium | reverse complement strand
GTCAGCTTCTAGGCTCTAAGCGGACATCATTGCACCGCACCGAACTCGATCCCCATTTATGAGTATACGACCTAACCGCAACCCCGTGTTACCCCGGTCCCGGCGGTCTCGGGAATGCGCGGCTTAACCCTGGCTGAGATCAAAGCGATGCGGCGGCGCCGCGTTCCCCTTCGTTCCCCTATACATACCACTGCACACGGCGAACACCTGATCAGCCATCGGGTGCTCCGGCCGCCGCGCCGCTGGCGGACCGCGGTGGCAGCCCGCGTGCAACACCGGCGAGGAACAAGTCAAGCACAACGGGAATTAAGAACGCCCAGGAAGACCGGAGAAACCGTCTTTCCATGCCCTACCAGCCGATGGCCTTGGGCAGCCAGGTGGCGATTTGGGGGAAATTGAACAACGCCACCAGCGCGATCAGCTGCAACACCACAAAGGGGGCTACGCCCACGTAGATGTCCCGGGTCGAAACCTCGGGCGGCGCCACTCCCTTGAGGAAAAACAGGGCCCATCCCACCGGCGGGGTCAAGAACGAGGTCTGCAGGACCAGGCAGACCAGCATGGAAAGCCACACCATGTTGACGTCGGTGTTGGCGAAGATCGGCAGGAACAAGGGCAGCACGATGTAGGAGATCTCGATCCACTCCATGAAAAACCCGAGGATGAACAAGAGCACCAACATGAAGATGATGTCGGCGGTGAGTCCGCCCGGCACCAGCGCGAACAGGTCGGCGATCAACTCCTCGCCGTTGAGGCCCCGGAAAGAGAGCGAAAACGCCTGGGCGCAGATGAGGATGAAGAACACCATGGCGCTGATTTTCACCGTGTTGCGCACGGTTTCGGTCAGCACCCGCCAGCTCAGCCGCCGCGCCAGAAAGGCGATCAGGATGCTGCCCAGCGCGCCCATGGAGGCCGCCTCCGTGGGCGCCGCCACGCCCCCGATGATGGAGCCCAGCACGGCGAAGATCAGGGCGATGGGCGGCAGCACGACGACGAAAATTTTGATGAGCAGCTCCTGCGCGGACATCTCCGCCCGTTCGTCGGCGGGGATGGCCGGCGCCATCTCCGGGCGCAGCCAGCCCACGGTCAGCATGTAGGCGGCGTAAATGCCGGCCAGCACGAGGCCCGGGATCATCGCCGCGGCGAAAAGCGTGCCGAGCGATTCACCCATGATGTCGGCGAGCAGGATGAGCACGAGACTGGGCGGGATGATCTGCCCCAGGGTGCCCGAGGCGCAGATGGTGCCGCAGGCAAGCCCCTTGTTGTACCCCCGCCGCACGAACACGGGCAGGGTCAGCAGGCCGAGCGTCACCACGGTGGCGCCGACGATGCCCGTGGAGGCCCCCATCAACACGCCGACGAAGATGATCGACAGCCCCATGCCGCCCCGCAGCCCGCCGGCGGCATGGCCGATCACGTCGAGCAGCTCCTCGGCCAGCCGGGAGCGTTCCAGCATCACCCCCATGAACACGAACAGCGGGATCGCCATCAGGGTGTAGTTCTCCATCAGCCCGTAGATGCGCAGCGGCAGCAGGTCGAACAGGCCCATGCCGAAGCCCATGTACCCGAATATCAGGCCCGCGGTGACCAGGGCGATGGCCACCGGGAACCCGATGAAAAGCAGAAAAAAGAAGCCCAGCGCCATGAATATGGCAAGAATCTCGCTATCCATCCGCCCGCCCCCTGATCACGTGGATGCCGGTGCGCAAGACCTGGGCCAAGGCCTGCAGCGACAGCAACAGGAAGCCGAAGGGAATGAAGGACTTGAGCAGGAAGCGGTAATGCAGGCCGCCGGGATCGGGGGATATTTCGCCGGCAAAGTAAGCCTGTTCGACGAAGCCAAGGGAAAGCTTGATGATGATGATGGAAATGATGAGGGTCGCGACGGCGGCCGCGAAGTCGATCCAGTCTTGGACGGCGGTCGAGAATTTCTCGTACAGAATGTCGACCCGCACGTGCTCGCCGTGGCGCATGCAATAGGACATGCCGATGAGCGCGATGGGCGAAATCAGGTGCCATTCGAGCTCCTGCAGGGAAACCGGCCCGATGCGGAACAGGTAACGCAGGATGACGTTGATCGCCACCAGGACGACCAGGAACAGGACCGCCCACGATGTCCAGCGGCCGATCCGGTCGATGAAGGTTTCGAGCACATCGGAAACGCGCAACGGGATGGAGCGACGTTCCACCGCCTTCGTCGGCTGATCATAAGATTCAGACTGGGAGGCCGGGATCTGATCCCGCCCGCTCATGGGACGAACCCAATCAAACGGGCCTCCTCTCGCGCCGTCACGTGTCTCACGCCCAGCTTAATCTTGGCACGTCTCGTAAGGAAAGCGGTCCCGCCGGGGCGGCGGGACCGCAACAGTGCTATCGGATACTCAGGAAATACCCCTCGCTGAGGGTGGACCAAGGGTCGTGTTTCTTTTTGAAGGACATGAAGGACTCGTGGACCTTCTTCGTCAACGGATCCTTCGCGGCCGCGGCCTCGAGCACCTCCGCGGTGATCTTGCGCAGCGCGTCGATGACGTCCTTCGAGAACTGCCGGGTCTTGACGCCGTAGTTTTTCACGAGATCCTCGAGGGCGTCGGCGTTGTTGGCCTCGGCCCAGGTGTGGCTGTTGAGGTTTGCGGACCGGGCCGCGTGCTCGACGATGGCCTTCACGTCCTTGGGCAGGGAGTTCCAGGCCGCCTTGTTGATGATCAGCTCCGAGGTCGTCGAGGGCTCGTGCCAATCGGAGGTGTAGTAGAACTTGGCCGCCTTGTGCAGCCCAAGACGCCGGTCCTGGTAAGGGCCGACCCACTCGGCCGCGTCGATCACGCCGCGCTCGAGCGCCGGGAAGATCTCGCCGCCGGGGAGCAGCTTCACGTTGACGCCGATCTTCTTGTAAACCTCGCCGGCAAGGCCCGGGATGCGCATCTTGAGGCCCTTGAAGTCCTCGATGGATTTCATCTCCTTGCGGAACCAGCCGCCCATCTGCACGCCGGTGTTGCCGCACGGCATGGCGACCAGGTTGAACGGCTCGTAGACCTCGTTCCACAGCTCGATCCCGCCGCCGTGATAGTACCAGGCGTTCTGGCCCTGATAGCTCATGCCGAAGGGCACGGTGCCGAAGTACTGGGCGGCGAAGCGCCTGCCGCGCCAGTAGTAGGCGACGCCGTGGTTCATCTCGACGGTCCCCTTGGAGCACGCATCAAAACCGCCGAACGCGGGGATCAGCTCGCCGGCGGCGTAAACCTTGATCTTCAGCCGGCCGTCGGACATCTCCTCGATGTCCTTGGCCATGCCCTCGGCGCTGCCCGGGCCGACCTGATAGAACGGTAGTTGCGGCGGCCAGGTGGTCGTCATTTTCCAGTTGAACGTCTTCTGGGCGCGGACGATCGCGGGGGCCGCGACCGTGCCAACAGCGGCTCCAGCGAGCCCGGCCTTCAAGAAAGTGCGACGTTTCATGATGAGTCCTCCCTGAATCGAATTCTGAATTTCAGCAACCTTGAGGAAGGCCCATGCGATCGGGCCTTGCGAGACGCAATAGTAGGCAAATGAATTGCGCGAATCCATCGATATTTGAGGAAACCGGCGAGCCTTGTCACCTCTTCGCGGGCGGATTGATCGAGCACGACCCTTGGAATGGCTTCCCGCCGGGCGGTGTTTCCGCGCTTGAGCAACAGCTCGACTTCCCCGTGCTCATCCCTGCCGCGCTCGTCGTCATCTTCCGGTCCGCCGGGACGCGGGAGCTTGCGACCAACATGCTGCTGGAGGCCCAGCCGTGTGGGCGACGGCGGCAAGCCGTCGCCGGCCGTCCTCGGCGGCGGGCGATCGCGTTCTCAAAAGCGTATGCGCACTTGCACCGCGATGAAATCGGCGCTGTTGTTGGAGGTGCCCTTGACGTTGACGGTCGTGTCCAACCCCGTCGACGCGAAAAACGTACGGGTCAGATCAATCTCGCCGTCGCCGACGAACAGGTGGGCGTAAGAGAGGTCGAACTCGGACCGGTCCGGCAGCTTATCCGTCGCGCCGAAGGCGATCCAGTACCGGTCGCCGTCAGGCACGCCCGTGTCGCGGAAGCCGTCGACGGTCGGCGTCTCGTCGTACTGTAAGCCGCTCCTGAGCGTCCAGGTCTCGGTCAGTTGGTACTCGGCGCCGAGTGAGACCGCCCAGGAGTTGTCGTAGTTTTCCGGTCTGACCTAGTCGGGGCTGGCGTCGGCGAACTTGATGCGCAGTTCGTTGAATCGTTCCCAGCCAAACCACGAGACGTGACCCAGCAGAGTGAGCGTCGGGGTCAGCTCGTGCGCCACCGCCGGTGTTTTTGCTGGATTTCGCCTTCCTTTAGCTCGGCAGTACGGAGCCGGCCGGTTCCTGCACGTCGCCGGTCCGCTCGATCGACCCGTCGGGATGCAACCTCAGGACATCGCCGTTCCTGATCGACTCCAGTCCGTGGACGCCGACGATCATCGGCAGGTTGTATTCGCGGGCGAGGATAGCCGTGTGGCTGAGCCACCCGCCCACCTCGCAAATGAGCCCGGCGGCGCGGGGGAAGTACGGCAACCACTGGGGATGAATCAGGCGGCTGACGACGATCTCGCCTTCCTCGAGGTCGTCCAGGCCGAAGCCCTTTTCGGCGTCCAGCGCCGAAACCACTCTGGCGCGCCCGACCACCGGCCCGGAGCCGGCGACGAGCGTGCCTTTAAGCGCGTCGTCCGAGAACTTGGCGAGCGGTTCTTCCTCGCCCAGCGGCATGGTTTCGAGCAGCGCCAGGCGGAGCTCGGCCGGGATTCCGGCGATCCTCTGGAACAGCTCGGAATCGTCGCGCCGACGATCCGCCAGCGCGGCGGCTTCCTCCGCGAATCCGTGGTCGGCGAGGCGGGAGACTTCGTCGAGCGTAAGATAGAAGATGCGTCCGTCCAGCGACAGGCGGCGGTCGATCGCCACGAGCACGCGGCGCAGCACCGCGAGCTCACGGAGGCAATGGTGCTTGGCGTCCTCTTTGAGCGCCAGGAACCGCCGTGCCCTGGTCACGGCGGTGGCGAGCGACTTGTTCCGCCAGTCCTGCCAAATCTGGATCGTGGCCGAGGCGTAGGAGGGCCTCTCCCGCCGCTCGGCGGGCCAGCTCGTCATCAGATACTCGGCCAGTTTCGGGTCCTCGCGATAGCGGGGACACGCGAGCTCGTAATCGAGCTGTGCCCGGTGGCCGAACACCTCCAGGTAGGATTCGAGCCGCCGCTCGCGTGCAGGCACGCTTTGGAGCGCCGCCAGGGTGCGGCTCGTCACCGTCTCGGGAATGTCGCTCAGGTAGTTCGCCGGGCTGAGTTGGCGGCGTTCGAGCAGCCTTTTGGCTTGGTTCAGGTAGAAGCTCGCGGCGATGTTGACGATTTCCGCCTGGACATAGGTCCTGGCGATGAAGCGGTGCCGCACCGTCTCGAACAGATCCAGCAATTCCTCGGTCGAGAGACAATCCACGTCGACGGCCTCCAACAGCCGGACCTCTTTCAGGAACTCAGGAAGGAAAGATTCGGTAAAACCCTTCTTGATCGCGTCGGCGAACCGGGTGAGGCGCGATGAGGCCAGGAGCCCGACCGGGCGCGCGCGCCGGCGTTTCTCGAGCATGTTGACATAGAGCCCGCCGAAGGCGCTGACGAGGTAGGGGGGGGCATCCTCCTCCACGGCATAGTTGCAGCCCAGGGCGCGGCAGGCGAGGTCGACGCTGCCACCGGGTCGCCAGAGCGATTCGAGCAGGGACAGCGTAACCGGCGTCGGGCGCGGGACGAGCTCGGAAAGCTCGTCTTGCGCCAACGCCACATCATCCGGCGCGGCGGACCCGATAAGGCTCAGCAGACGGGACCTCTCGGCCTCGATCCGTTCGCCATTGGCCGCCTGCTCGGTGGACGCGGAAGGTTTGATGATGTCGCGGCTCTGGAGAATGTAGAAGCGCCCGCCGCGATACGCCCATTCGATGTCCTGGGGCATGCCGAAAAGTTTCTCGGAGCGCCGGCCCAAGTCGAGAAGCGGCTTCAGGTCGATCGGGGGCGCCTGCTCGCCGTTCGGGCGCCCGCTGTGCCGCCCGTAACGGTAGGTGACCGGCGTCACGGCGCCGGCGACCAGCTTGTCGCCGGAGCCGGTCACCATCTCGACGAGAGCGAGGCCGCCCGCGGAAGGATGCTGGGTGAAAAGCACGCCGCTGTATTCCGCATCGACCATCTCCTGCACGATCACGCCGCCGGATTCCCGGCCGCCGGCGTAGGCCGCCGCGTGGGATGAGTCGAAGGAGGCCTCGACCTTGCGAACCGCGTCCTCCAGATCCCGGCGCTCGACATTGAGGATGGTCTCGAACACGCCGGCGAAGCTGCGCTCGTGACCGTCCTCGCTCGCGCCCGAGCTGCGCACGGCCACCCGGGTCATGCCGAGCCGCCGCCAAAGCTTGTCGATCGCGGCTTGCTGGTTCTGCGACAAGACCGATTGGTCTTTATCCAACATCAAGCCTCCTTCCTGGTCAGGACGAGTCCCTCGGGCACCGGAAAGCCCGCTTCGATCAGCCGTCCGAGGCGCGCCGCCTTGTTGCCCGTTCCCTCGACGCGGTGGGCGTCGGTAAGGGGAACCAACCCGAGCGCCAGGCTCGGCACGCGCCGCCGGATCCTTGTGCGGGACGGGCGCAGCAGGATGGACGTGACGAGACGTTGCTGGGCCAAAACCAGCAGGGCGGCGAACACCGCGTAGAGGTTTGCCGCCGCGCTTAAGCTCAGCATCGCCGCGCCAAGAAGCGGAAGGCCGAGGACCCAGACCCACAAACGTCCCTTTCGGCTCATCGCCACCGCCAGCTGAATGTAAAGGCAAATCAGCGCGGCGAAGACGAACGGCAATATCAGGAACGGATCGGGCGCCGAAAGGTCTGCAATCCACAAGAAGCGCTCCGGCGTCACTCCGGCCGCGAGCTCGATGGCCGTGATCGAGATGACGAACACCGGCAGGAACGCCAAGGCGAGCAAGTTGCGCACCGGCGTGATTCCGTGCTTGCGATGAAGCGCGTTGATGGCGCGCAACAGTCTCTTGGGATCGTCCTTCAGCCTGGCTTTCAGGGCTGAAATCTCCTCTGCCAGCGCCCGGGTCGCGATCTGGTCCCGCTCTGCCTTTACCGTGAAGGGCAGGATGAGCATCCGCGCGGCCAGCGCCAGAACGAAAAGTCCGACGATGATGGTGCCGAGTTGCTTGACGGACCAATAGAGAGCCCGGCTCAGGCTGACGATGGCCCTGTCCCACAGGGATTGCTCCGCCAAGGCGCGCCACTTCGCCACGTGGGGCAGCCTTTGGGCGAGCGGTTTCATTTCGAAATAATCATAGGGATGCGTGAAACGACCGCGGAAGTCGAAACCCGCCTTATGAAGCTCGTAGCCGAGGATTCTGCCGAAGAAGCAGCCGCGACGATCGTAGCACGGTATGATGATCGGGCGCTGCGGGAGCGCCTGTATCATGGCGTGCAGTTCCGGCGTCGGCGTTTTTCGGATCGGAATGTTGATGGCCTCCGGAAGATGCCGATCCTCATATTCGAGCCTGTAGCGGACGTCCACGAAGATCGCGTTTTCCTTTTCGATGAGCCGTTTCACCTCGGCCAGATCGAGTAGTTTTCTATCGCCGGGATAAGGCGTGATCGCGCGGAGCGTTTCGGGCGTGCGGGCGGACAAGCCGACGGCCGGCCGGCCCTCGACGAACCATTTCTGGAAGCCGCCGACCATGAACTTGCTCCGCAGGCCCCGCGCCACGAGGTCCTCGGCGGTTTCATGACTGCGGTTTCCGTTGTGGCACAACACGATGATCAGCTTGTTTCCGGGATCGATTTTCTTGCTTTTGACTTCGGCCCAGAAGTCGGGAAAGCGGATCGTGTTGAAGCCCTCGATTCGGCCCATCGCGGTTTCGACGTTTTCCCGGACGTCCAGAAAAAGGACGTCCGAGGCCCCGCCGTTTTTCCGCGCTTCCAGAAGGGCGGCCACCTCGTCGGTGGGGATGCCGAGGGGATGTTCCGTCTGCTGCTTGTACGTCAGCTCCCTCATGGACGGGTCGACGATAGGCTTTCCCCGCTCCTTCGCCGGCCGGCTCAGCGTCGCCCGCAGGTGGGCGTTCCGCTCGTCGATCCTGTCGAACCACTGGTAGACGTTGAGGACGCCGGAGCCGAGAAGCAGGACGACCGCCGCGAGGAACGCCCAGTGGAACAGGGGCGTCATGGAGGAGCGGCCCTGAAGCCCCGCTGCCGTCAACCGTGACCCGGCAAAGGCGGTGCCGCCAATCACGACGGAAAGCAGGGCAAGGAGCTGGGCCAGGCTGGAAACCGACCCGACGATGAGGTCCGGCGCCGGAATCGCGAACGCTGGGTGTGTGAGTGCGGTCGTGAGAAAAAGAAGAGTAGCGAGTAAAAGGCCCACCTGCATCATCGGAAACTGCCCTATTGTCGCGTCAAAGCTACCCTCCCGGTCTACATGTGTGTGTGGATGTGTGTGGTGGTGACTCCCTGATCGTGCGAAACGTGCCGTATTATGGTTAACGCGCCGGCGAGCAAAAAATGCAGGCAAACCTCCGACTTGTCAACTCATTATTGTTTTTTATTGTTTTGAATCAATGAATTCCGCATGTTTTTGATTGCGGCCATTGAAGCTGGCGCTAGTTGAGGCTGTAAGGCGCGCCGTTCAAAGCCACCCGATCGCGGCGATGGTTCGCCGATAGATACGGCAGTGTCCAGATGTACTTGGTTCGTTATGCAGGCGGGCGAAAGCCAGGGCGCCGGTGCTGGGGG
>CBESNX010000052.1:0-8845 GCA_965531025.1 uncultured bacterium | reverse complement strand
CAAGGGGCTCCGCCGGCGGGGTTTAAAGGGGAAACGCGCCTGCCGAGACAGGGTCGAACTCCGTTTCCGCGTTCCGCGGGCGCGGAGAGGGGCTTGAACCTCTGGGACAGGCGAAGGAATCGGAGACGAAAGTGGACCGAGCGCAAAAAGAGAAGCTGGTCGCCTCCATGCGCGAGGGCTTCGGCGAGGTCGACCTCATGGTGGTGACCCACCAGAGCGGTCTGACGGTTGCCGAGGCCACCGACTTGCGCCGGAGGATGCGCGCGGCGGGCGCCCGTTTCAAAGTGACCAAGAATCGGCTCGCTCGTCTCGCCTTGGAAGGCACGAAGTTTGCCGATATGGCGACCCTTTTTACGGGCCCGACGGCGATTGCCACGTCACGGGACCCGGTGGCCGCGGCCAAGGTGGCCGTCGAATTCGCCAAGAGGAGCGGCAAGCTCACGATCATCGGCGGCGCCCTCGACGAGAAGATCCTTGATGTCGACGCCGTCAGGGCGCTGGCGGCGCTTTCCTCGCTCGATGAGGTGCGGGCGAAGATCACCGGCATGCCGGGAACCCCGGCGAGACGCCTGGCCGCCATTTTGGCCGCCCCTGCGGGCCAGGTCGCCCGCGTCGTGCGTGCCTATTCGGACAAGGGTGAGGCGGCCTGAGCCCCCACCGACAACCAGGGTTCAAGCCCCAGGGTTCAAGCCCCAGGGTTCAAGCCCCAGGGTTCAAGCCCCAGGGTTCAAGCCTAGGAGAGAACAATGCCAAATTTGGAAAAACTCGTTGATGACCTCTCGAACCTGACCGTGTTGGAAGCGGCGGAACTCAGCAAGCTTCTCGAAGAGAAGTGGGGCGTGTCCGCGCAAGCCCCGGTCGCCGTTGCCGCCGCCGGCGCCGCGCTGGCCGCGGCCGGCGAGGAAGGCGCGGCCGAGAAGGTGGAGTTCACCGTCGTCCTTACCGCCGCGGGCGAAAAGAAGATCAACGTGATCAAGGAGGTCCGCGCCATCACCAGCCTGGGGCTGAAGGAAGCCAAGGATCTGGTGGAGTCCGCGCCGAAGCCGGTCAAGGAAGGGGTCAACAAGGAAGAAGCCGAGAAACTCAAGAACCAGCTTGAAGAGGCCGGTGCGACAGTCGAACTCAAGTAGCTCTGTCTTGAAGGTCCTGGGGCCGGAGCGCGCAGCGTGAAAGTCAGCCGCCGCCTCCCGGCCGAAGGGCGGTTCATGAAACCGGGGGCGTTGCCGCCGCGCTCGCTCGCGCCTGCGCGGGGACGCGCGTCTGCGCCCCGATTCGGCCGGCCTCTTTTTGCCGCGCCGGTCTCGGGCCGGGGGGCCTGAGCGTTAAGTTTTTGAGGAGTGACCATGCCGAAATCCTTCACCGGTCGTAAGCGCATTCGCATGAATTTCGGGCGCATTGCCTCGGCGGTGCCGATGCCGAATCTGATCGAGCTGCAAAATTTCTCTTACGATCAGTTTCTGCAGAGGTATGTGCCGTCGGAGCAGCGGGACAATCGCGGTCTGCAGGAGGTGTTCAAGTCGGTTTTCCCGATCACGGACTTCTCGGAGCGTGGAACCCTGGAATTCGTCAAATACGAGTTCGAGGACCCGAAGTACGACGTCGAGGAATGCCAGCAGCGGGGCATGACCTACGGGGCGCCGCTGAAGGTGACGCTTCGACTCGTGGTCTGGGACATCGACGAGGACACGGGCTCGCGTTCGATCCGCGATATCAAGGAGCAGGACGTCTACATGGGCGACATGCCGTTGATGACCGGCAACGGCACCTTCATCGTCAACGGCACCGAGCGCGTCATCGTCTCCCAGATGCACCGCTCGCCGGGGGTGTTCTTCGATCACGACAAGGGCAAGACCCACTCCTCGGGCAAATACCTGTTCGCGGCCCGCATCATTCCCTACCGGGGCTCGTGGCTGGACTTCGAGTTCGACGCCAAGGACCTTGTCTATGTGCGCATCGACCGCCGCCGCAAGCTGCCCGTGACGACCTTGCTGCTCGCCCTCGACAGCGAGGAGACCGAGCAGTCCAGGAGGGAAAGAGAAGCAGACGGCGAGTCCCTGGAGCCTTCGGAAGCCTCCGGCATGTCGCACGAGGAGATCCTCGACTACTTCTACGACACGGTGACCTTCACCAACACCAAAATTGGCTGGAAGACGCCGTTCGCGCTCGAGCGCGTGCGCGGGACCAAGCTCGTGGCGGACGTTGTCGACGCCAAGACCGGCAAGGTCGTGGCGAAGGCCGGCACCAAGGTGACCGCCAAGCTCACGAAAAAACTTGCCGATCAGGGCCTGAAAGAGCGGCTGGTGCCGCAGGAAGACCTCATCGGCCGATATGCGGCGAGCGACATCGTCAACGGTAAGAACGGCGAGATCTTCGTCGAGGCGGGCGGCGAGATCACGGAAGAGATGCTCGCCGCGATCGCGGCGGCCGGCGTCAAGACGCTGCCGACGCTCAACATCGACCACATCAACGTCGGTCCCTATATCCGCAACACCCTCGCGGTGGATAAGAACCAGGGACGCCAGGATGCGCTGATCGACATCTACCGGGTCATGCGCCCCGGCGAACCGCCGACCCTGGAGACCGCCGAGGCCCTGTTCAAAGGCATGTTCTTCGATCCCGAGCGCTACGACCTCTCGCCCGTCGGCCGGGTAAAGATGAACGCGCGTCTGGGCCTCGAGACCGATGATTCGGTTCGGGTTCTGCGCAAGCAAGACATCCTCGCCGTCGTCAAGTTGTTGGTCCAGCTCAAGGACAGCCGCGGCGAGATCGACGATATCGACCATCTCGGCAACCGCCGCGTCCGCTCCGTTGGCGAGTTGATGGAAAACCAGTACCGCGTGGGGCTGCTTCGCATGGAGCGGGCGATCCGCGAGCGCATGAGCTCGGTCGACATCGATTCGGTCATGCCCCATGACCTGATCAACGCCAAGCCGGCGGCGGCGGCGGTGCGCGAGTTCTTCGGCTCCTCGCAGCTGAGCCAGTTCATGGACCAGACCAATCCCCTCTCGGAAATCACCCACAAACGGCGGCTTTCCGCCCTCGGGCCGGGCGGGCTCACGCGCGAGCGGGCCGGGTTCGAGGTGCGCGACGTGCATCCCACCCACTACGGGCGCATCTGCCCCATCGAGACGCCGGAAGGCCCGAACATTGGTTTGATCAGCAGCCTCGCGAGCTACGCCCGGGTCAACAAATACGGATTCATCGAAAGCCCCTACCGTAGGGTGGCGCACGGCAAGGTCTCCAACGAGGTGGTTTACCTCTCCGCCATGGAGGAGGGCAAATACACCATCGCCCAGGCCAATGCCGAGCTCGACAGCAGGGGCCGCTTAGTCGCGGACCGGGTGAGCTGCCGGCGCGGCGGCGACTTCGTCTCGGCGCGCGCCGAGGACATCGACTTCATCGACGTCTCGCCGAAGCAGCTCGTCTCGGTGGCGGCGTCGCTCATTCCGTTCCTCGAGAACGACGACGCCAACCGGGCGCTCATGGGCTCGAACATGCAGCGTCAGGCGGTGCCGTTGATCCGCACCGAAGCGCCGCTGATCGGCACCGGCATGGAAGAGGTGGTGGCGCGCGACTCCGGCGTCACCATCATCGCCAAGCGCAGCGGCATCGTCGACCAGGTGGACGCCACGCGCATCGTGATCCGCGCCACGGAGGACACCTCTCACGCGGCGCCGGCGGTCGACATTTACAACCTTCTGAAATTCCAGCGCTCGAACCAGAACACCTGCATCAATCAACGGCCGTTGGTCAAGGTGGGCGATGTCGTGACGCAGGGCGACGTCATCGCCGACGGCCCGTCCACCAACTTGGGCGAGCTGGCGCTGGGGCGCGACGTGCTGGTCGCGTTCATGCCCTGGCAAGGCTACAACTTCGAGGATTCGATCCTGATCTCGGAGCGGCTCGTCAGGGACGATGTCTTCACTTCGATCCACATCGAGGAGTTCGAGGTGATGGCCCGCGACACCAAACTCGGCCAGGAGGAGATCACCCGCGACATTCCGAATGTCGGCGAGGAGGTGCTCAAGAATCTGGACGAGGCGGGCATCGTCTACATCGGCGCCGAGGTCGAGCCCAACGACATCCTCGTCGGCAAGGTCACGCCCAAGGGCGAGAGCCCCATGACCCCGGAGGAGAAGTTGTTGCGCGCGATCTTCGGGGAAAAGGCGTCGGACGTGCGCGACACCTCGCTGAAGCTGCCGCCCGGCGTCGCCGGCATGGTGGTGGAGGTGCGGGTCTTTTCGCGCCGCGGCGTGGAGAAGGACGAACGCGCGCTTGCCATCGAGCGGGACGAGATCGAACACCTGACCAAGGATCGGGACGACGAGAGGGCGATCCTCGAGCGCGGCTTCCATACCCGCCTGAAGGAGCTTCTGTTGAGCAGGGTGGCGGTCAGCGGGCCCAAGGGGATCAGGTCGGGCTCCAAGCTGACCGAAGTGCTGTTGTCCGAACTCACCCCCGGCCAGTTGCGCCAAGTCACCGTCAGGAACGAAAAGGTGATGACCGCGATCGAGGGGCTGAAGAAGCAGTTCGATGACAGCATCGCCCAGCTTCGGGCGCGCTTCGAGAACAAGGTCGATAAGCTGCAGCGCGGCGACGAGCTGCCGCCCGGCGTGATGAAGATGGTGAAGGTCTTCGTCGCGGCGAAACGCAAGCTGCAGCCCGGCGACAAAATGGCCGGCCGCCACGGCAACAAGGGCGTGATCTCCAAGATCATCCCGATCGAGGACATGCCTCACCTCGAGGACGGCACCCCGGTCGATATCGTCCTCAACCCGCTGGGCGTGCCCTCGCGCATGAATGTGGGACAGATCCTCGAGACCCATCTCGGCTGGGCCTCCGCGGGACTGGGCCGGCAGATCGGCGAGGCGCTCGAGAGGTGCCGTCGCTCGGGCCAGGCCGCCGAGCTGAAAAAGGCCTTGAGGGTCATTTACGGCGAGAAGACGTACCGTGCCGAGATGGACCGGCTCAGCAACGAGGAACTCGCCGAGCTGGCCGAGAACGAGGTGAGCGGCGTGCCGGTGGCCACCCCCGTGTTCGACGGGGCGCGCGAAGAGGACATCGTCGCCCTGCTCGAACAGGCCGGGCTCGACCCGTCGGGCCAGGTGACGCTGATCGACGGGGGCACGGGCCGGCCTTTCGACCGCAAGGTCACGGTCGGCTACATTTACATGCTGAAGCTGCACCACCTGGTCGACGACAAGATCCATGCCCGCTCCATCGGGCCCTACAGCCTGGTCACGCAGCAGCCCCTGGGCGGCAAGACCCAGTTCGGCGGCCAGCGCTTCGGCGAGATGGAGGTGTGGGCGTTGGAGGCCTATGGCGCGGCTTACACCTTGCAGGAAATGCTGACCGTCAAATCGGATGACGTTTCCGGCCGAACCAAGATTTACGAGACCATCGTGCATGGCGACGACACCTTCGAGGCGGGCATCCCCGAATCCTTCAACGTGCTTGTGAAGGAACTCCGTTCCCTTGGCCTCAACGTCGAGTTGAACCAGCGCAGCTAGGGATTACAGGCCCGCGGCAAAAGGCGCTCGGCCTTGTCGCGGGACGCCGGGGAGAAGCCCCGGCATGGGACAGCAGGAGAACGTTTATGAACGAGTTGATGAAGGTCTTCGGCCAGCCGTCCGGCGCTCAGAGCTTCGATCAAGTCCAGATTTCGATCGCCAGCCCCGAGCGCATCCGCTCGTGGTCCTTCGGCGAGATCAAGAAGCCTGAGACCATCAACTACCGGACCTTCAAGCCCGAGCGCGACGGGCTGTTCTGCGCCCGCATTTTCGGCCCGATCAAGGATTACGAATGCCTGTGCGGCAAGTACAAGCGCATGAAGTACCGTGGCATCGTCTGCGAGAAATGCGGCGTGGAAGTCACCCTTTCCACGGTGCGCCGCGAGCGCATGGGGCATATCGAGCTGGCCTCCCCCGTGGCCCATATCTGGTTCCTGAAATCGCTGCCGAGCCGCATCGGCCTTTTGGTCGATATGACGCTCAAGGACCTCGAGCGGGTCCTCTATTTCGAGAACTTCGTCGTCCTCGAGCCCGGGCTCACGCCGCTCAAGATGCGTCAACTGCTCAACGAAGAGGAGTACCTCAAGGCCCAGGATGAATACGGCGAGGACTCCTTTACCGCCGGCATCGGGGCCGAGGCCATACGCGACATGCTCTCCGCCATCGAACTCGAGACCGAGCGCGAAAACTTGCGCGACGAGCTCAAGGAGACGAACTCCGAGGCGAAGCGCAAGAAGTTCGTGAAAAGGCTCAAGCTGATCGAAGCCTTCATCGATTCCGGCACCCGTGCCGAATGGATGATTCTCAAGGTCGTGCCGGTCATTCCGCCGGAATTGCGGCCCTTGGTGCCGTTGGACGGCGGCCGCTTCGCGACCTCGGATCTCAACGATCTCTACCGGCGCGTGATCAACCGCAACAACCGACTCAAGCGATTGATCGAGCTGCGCGCGCCGGACATTATCGTGCGCAACGAAAAGCGCATGCTCCAGGAGGCCGTGGACGCCTTGTTCGACAACGGCCGGCGCGCCCGCGTCATCACCGGCGCCAACAAGCGGCCCCTGAAGTCGCTTTCCGACATGCTCAAGGGCAAGCAGGGGCGGTTCCGCCAGAATCTGCTGGGCAAGCGCGTCGACTACTCGGGCCGCTCGGTCATCGTCGTGGGGCCCGAACTCAAGCTGCACCAGTGCGGCCTGCCCAAGAAGATGGCTCTCGAGCTGTTCAAGCCCTTCATCTACGCCAAGCTCGAGCTCTACGGCATGGCCACCACCATCAAGGCGGCCAAGCGCATGGTCGAGAAGGAGCGGCCCGAGGTCTGGGACATCCTCGAAGAGGTGACCCGCGAGCACCCGGTGCTCCTCAACCGGGCGCCGACGTTGCACCGTCTCGGCATCCAGGCCTTCGAGCCGATGCTGATCGAGGGCAAGGCGATCCAGCTGCACCCGTTGGTCTGCGCCGCGTTCAACGCCGACTTCGACGGCGACCAGATGGCGGTGCACGTGCCCTTGTCACTGGAAGCCCAGCTCGAGGCGCGCGTCTTGATGATGTCCACCAACAACATCCTGAGCCCGGCCAACGGCAAGCCGATCATCGTGCCGACCCAGGATATCGTGCTCGGGCTTTACTACATGACGCTCGAGCGCGAGGGCGAGCCCGGCGAGGGCGGGGCGTTCAGCGGCGTCGGAGAAATCGAGCAGGCGCTCGATGCCGGCGCGGTGACCTTGCACTCCAGGATCAAGGCGCGCTATCACACCGTCGACGAGGAGGGCAATCCGGTCGCCAGGCTCATAGAAACGACGCCGGGGCGCATGTTGCTCCTGGAGATCCTGCCGCGCCATCCCGGCGTCGACCTCGAGCTCTTGAACCGGGAGCTGACCAAGAAGGAACTCTCGAACCTGATCGACGTGGTCTACCGCAACTGCGGCCAGAAGGAGACGGTCATCTTCTGCGACCGGCTGATGAACCGCGGCTTCGGCTATGCCTTCAAGGCGGGAATTTCCTTCGGCAAGGACGACCTTGTCATCCCCGGTGCCAAGGAAAAGCTGGTCGCGGAAACGCGCAAGATGATCAAGGAGTACGAGCAGCAGTACCTCGACGGCCTGATCACCCAGGGCGAGAAGTACAACAAGGTGATCGACGCCTGGTCCCACTGCACCGACAGCGTGGCCAAGGAGATGATGACGGCCATTTCCCACGCCGGTAAGGGCGAGCCTGTCAACTCGGTTTACATGATGGCGCGTTCGGGCGCCCGCGGGTCGGAAGCGCAGATCAAACAGCTTGCCGGCATGCGCGGCCTGATGGCCAAGCCGTCGGGCGAAATCATCGAGACGCCCATCATCTCCAACTTCAAGGAGGGGCTGAGCGTGCTCGAGTACTTCAACTCCACCCACGGCGCCCGCAAGGGTTTGGCCGACACGGCGCTGAAAACGGCGAACTCGGGCTATCTCACGCGCCGCCTCGTCGATGTCGCCCAGGACGCCATCGTCGTCGAGGAGGATTGCGGCACGGACGAGGGTCTGCACACCAAAGCGGTGATCGAGGGCAGCGACGTCATCGAGTCCCTGTCCGAGCGTATCCTCGGCCGCGTGGCGGCGGCCGACGTGGCGGACCCGCTCTCGGGCGAGGTGCTGGTCAACGCCGGCGAGCTCATGGAGGAGGATGCGGTCGAGCGCATCGAGCGGGCCGGCGTCGAGGAGGTCAAGATCCGCTCGGTCCTCACTTGCGTAAGCGGGGGCGGCATCTGCGTGCGGTGCTACGGGCGCGATCTCGCCCGCGGCACCACGGTCAATATCGGCGAGGCGGTGGGCGTCATCGCCGCCCAGTCCATCGGCGAGCCGGGCACGCAGCTCACCATGCGGACCTTCCACATCGGCGGAGCCGCCCAGCGCGGCGCCGAGCAGTCGAGCGTGGAAGCAGCCTTCGACGCCAAGGCCGTGATCAACAACCGCATCGTGGTGATCGGTAGCGAGGGCGTGCCCGTGGTCATGGGTCGCAACTGCGAGATCGTGCTTGAGGACGAAAGCGGGCGCGTCAAGGCGCGCCACCGCGTGCCCTACGGCGCGAGGCTCATGGTCGACGATGACGCCGAGGTGAAGAAAGGCCAGAAATTGGCCGAATGGGACCCCTATACGATTCCCATCATCACCGAGTGCGAGGGCGTCGCCAACTACGTGGACATGATCGAGGGCGTCTCCTATCGCGAGGTCGTCGACGAGGCCACCGGCATCTCGAATAAGGTGGTGGTCGAGTGGAAGCAGCAGCCCAAGGGCGCCGAGTTAAGGCCCCGCATCACGCTGCGCGATGACGCGGGCAAGGTCCTGACCCTGCCCAATGGGATC
>CBESNX010000051.1:0-9084 GCA_965531025.1 uncultured bacterium | reverse complement strand
CGCCGCAGTGCTAAGGCAGGCGGGTCGAAGGGTGATGGCTCACTCATTCTGAAATCCGGTATTACCTCACAAAAGTGCCGGCGCCGGCGCCCCCGGAGACGGGCGATGGGGCGGGCCGGGCATCGATTCCGGCCTACGGCAGGTAGACGCCGCCGTTGACGTGGATCGTCTGGCCGGTGACATAGCGGCTCTGCGGCCCGCACAGATAGCGCACCATCGCCGCGATCTCCTCCGGCCTGCCCAGGCGGCCGACCAGCGGCGCGCGGGTCTTGCGGTGGACCGGCACGATGTCCACCGCGCTCGGGGTGCCGCGCACCGTGTCGATCATCCCCGGCACCACGCAGTTGGCGGTAATGCCGTGCTCGGCAAGGTCGTGGGCCAGGGCCTTGGTCAAGCCGACGACCCCCGCCTTGGCGGCGATCACGTGGACCCGCTTCTTCGCCCCGGCGTGGCCCGTGAGCCCGCCGATGTTGATGATCGTGCCGGCGCCCTGTTTGATCATCCTGGGCACGCAGGCCTTGGCGCAGAGAAACGCCCCGTCGAGGATGATCGCGACGATTTCGCGCCATTCCTCGAAGCCGATCTCGAGGAACGGGGCCTCCCGGCGCACGGCGGCGTTGTTGACCAGGATGTCGATGCGCCCGAACTTGGCGACCGTTTCCGCGGCCATTCCCTCGACGGCTTGCGGGTCGGTCACGTCCGCGGCGCACACCAGCGCCCGCCCGCCCGCGGCCTCGATCTCGGACGCCACGGCCTCGGCCTCGGCGATCGAGGTCCTGGCGTTGACCGTCACCGCCGCCCCGCCCTCGGCAAGGCTGAGCGCGATGGCCCGGCCGATGTTGCGCGAGGCGCCTGTGATGATCGCCACCTTGCCCTCGAACTCCCGTCCGTTTTCGGAACTCATCCATCCCTCCCGTGGTTCAAGCAACCGACCGCGCCGCAAAGGGACTGCTAGGTACGAAATTCGCGGAGCGCGGAGAGATCCTTGCTGTCTTCGAGCGTCTCGCAGAACTCGAGCAGCCGTTCGGCCCGCGCTTCCTCCCAGCCGCCGAAGGCGACGTTGTTCGCGAACTTGCGCACGAGTTCGCCGCGCGATAAGGGTTCCCTTGCGCCGCCGCGCAGGTGGGGCCGGCTTATCTCGTGGACCGTCCCGTCGTTCAGCGTCGCCTTCAGATGTCCGGTGAAGTTCGCGGGGTAGGCGTTGTCGGGATCGATCTCGTAGCGGACCTTCGCGGCGAGCGCCAGCACAGCCGCATCGGCGATCTTCTCCTCGGTGAACTGGGCGAGTCCCGCGTCGCCGTCCAGGAACCCGACGGCGATGCAATAGGGCGTGCTGAACTTGGCGCCATAGGGCGTCGGCGGCCGGCGCTTCTGCTCCAAGGGCTCCCACAGCCTGTGTACCGTTCCGTCTGCGACTTTGCAGACGACCTCTGCGATGTCTTGCGCCCCGACGCCCCTTTGCGCCAGCTCGACCGCGCAGTCGATATAGGGCTGGGTCATGGTGCCGCAGGCATAGGGCTTGAACGCGAGGTTCGCGGCCTGCCAGCGCTCGCCGAGCGCGTCGACGAGATGACCGAAATCCGGCGTGATCGACGGGGCGAAGCCGTGGAAGAACCCGTGCGTCCCTTCGAACACGGTGACGGGGCCGGTGAAGCCGAACTTGCCCATCAAGGCCGCGCGCACGCCCGACTGCGCCGCCCAGCCCGCGTGCATGCGCTTGGTCCAGGAGCCGTCGGCCAGATATTCGATGATGCCCGAGGCCATGCTGCCGGCGATGCCGAGCGCGTTGACGAGCTCGCGCCGGCCGAGGCCCAGGACCACGCCGACCCCGGCGGCGGCGGCGAAGGCGCCGAGCACGGCGGTGGGATGGAACCCGGCCGAATGGATCGCCTTTTGCGCCACCAGCCCCAGCCGGCAGATCACCTCGATACCGGCGGCGATGCCGGCAAGCGCCGTGGCCCCGCTCACCCCGTGACGCTCGGCCGCGGCGAGGACGGCGGGCACGACCACGGCGCCGGAATGGACCGGACAGCCCTCGAAGGTGTTGTCGAAATCCTCGCCGTGGGCGGCGGTGCCGTTGATCATGGCCGCGCCCGGCGCGTCGAACCCCGCGGCGTGGCCCATGGCCGTGCACCCGCCGTCGGCCTCCCACGAGGCGGTCAGCGCCCGGATGTAATCGGACTTCCGGGCCGCGACGCAGAGGCCCATCACGTCGATCACCGTATCGACCGAGGCCCTTTTGACCGCATCGGGAATCCGCTCCGGCGCGAGCCCCGCGAGCCAGCGGGAGAGGGTTTCGGACACGGACGGGGCCGGTTTTCCGGTATCTGTCATCGTCGCCTCATGGCTCGACGTTGTCCGTCCCGACCCGCCGAATGCGCGGGCGTGCGCGGGTCAGCTTTGGATCACCCGGGCAAGCTCGGCGGCGTCCTCGAGCTCGTCGGCCCGCCGGGCGGTCTCGATCAGCCGGTCGCGGCGCTTCTCATCGAGGATGCCTTCGGTGCAGCTCGCGACCTTCTCCTCGAGCTCGGCGTCGCTCAAGGGGTTGTCCGGGCCGCCGCGGTAGCGCTCGTCCGCCCACTCGACGATCCTCTCGCCCGAGCGGGTCACGAGCTCGATGCGCGAGCGGATGATGTCCATGCCTTGCGCCTCGATCTCGGCATCGAGCGAGGTCGAGATCCGCTCCTGCATCGCCTGCATCTCCGCCGAGCCCACGAACGCGTCGGTGAACTCGGCGCGGCCGGCGCGGCGGCGCAGCACGATCATGGCAAGCAGCGCCGCCATGCAGAACTTCGCCTCCAGATGGTTGCTCGCCTTGGCGAACCGGATCGGGTTGAGGATGTTGGAGCCGGCATGAAGGGTGATGCGCGCGACGTCTTCGGCCTTGATGTCCCGCGCCTTCACCAGCCGCAACAGCGCGTCCATGGCCTGATGGGTCAGAATGCCGCTGGGATAGGGCTTGATCGAAACCCCCGGATCGACGATGGAGTGGGTCTTGCCGAAGCCTTGCCGGACCTTGTCCTCGAACAGGCCGCCGCCGAAGATCTGAAAGAAGCCCCACCGGCCGTCGAGCGCGTCGGCGTTCGCGGTGAACCCGCGGTCGGCCAGCAGCGCCGCGGTCACCCCGTTCTCCGAGGAGCGCCCCACATGCAGGGGCTTCGTCATGGTGCCGAAATTGACGCGGATGCCGGCGGCCATGCTTGCCGCGATGCCGAAGGCGCTGCCGAGCTTGTCGCCGGAAAGCCCGAGAAGCTTCGCCGCCGCCGCGCAGGACCCGAAGGTGCCGACCGTGCCGCTCGAGTGAAAGCCCCTCTCGTAACTCTCGGGCAGCAGGATCTCGGAGATCTTGCATTCGACCTCGAAGCCGGTGAGAAACGCGCACATGAACTCCGCACCCGTGACGTCGCCCCGCTTCTGGGCAATGACGAGGGCGGCGGACAGGGGCGGGATGGTGGGGTGGGTCAGCAACCCGTACTGATGCCTGGGGTCGCGCGAGACCTGGGTGTCGTCCCAGTCGTGGGCGTGCCCCGCCGTTCCCAGCACCCGCGCCGCCATCGGCGCCGGCGCCTTCGCCGTGCCCCTGCCGAGCACGAGCGCATCCTCGCGCCCGCCCATGGCAACGGCCTCCTCGGCCAGGATCCGGGCCGAAGGCTCGACGCTGCCCGCGACGTAAAGCCCGAGCCCGTCGAGCACGCAGCGCCGCCCGATGCGAAGCGCTTCCTCCCGCACATCCTCGATGCCGACCGACTCGATGAACGCGCGGGCGGCCCTGGTGACGTTCAGGTTGTTGGTGGCCTCCATTCGAATTCCCCCCCCCCGTTTCAGCCGGCGCCGACCCGCGGCGGCCCAAGTAAAGAGCACAGCCGGCCAGGCGCGTTCTTGCGGAATGCGCGCAAAACGCGGGGGCCGAAGCTCAGGGCTTCGCGCCCTTGAAGTGAGTCCGCGGTGCGATTTCGGCGACGGTCCCGCCGGGCGCGCGGAATTTGATCGGTACGACGCCGGGATCGCTGATGATCTCGCAGCCTCTGTTCGTGATTTCCCGCAGATACGCGTCCATGTCATCGACCGCGAATCCGACGTGGTGAATACAGGGACCGGGCCCGGCGGCCTTGGCTTCCTTCGAGGATTCGTCGCTGTCGTACTTGACCAAGGCGATGTCGATGCGGCCGTCGGTCATGTGGCGGGAAATGTGGTCCCTTATCCTGCCGACGCGGACGTCCTTGAAACCAAAGACCTGCTCATAGAAGGCGCCGGCCGCTTCCAGATCATCAACCTTTATGGCGATGTGAGCGATTCTCGTCATGCGTGTTCCTCCTTCCGAAATCACACGAGTGGCGCGGCGACCCCGTCAGGAACTCGCGCCGGCGCCAATGCATTTTGCCCCGGCGCTCCCAATACTGGGTTTCCTACCGCAACCCAGGCCGGAACGCCCCGAACCATCCACGCATGTTAGCGGCGCCGAAACGGCCGGGTCCTCCGATGTCATGCCGGCCTCTCCTCGCGCGCCTTTGCCAGTCTGCGGGCGTGACGGCGGTTGCGCAGCAACGACACCAGGATCAGCAGCACGGCGGCGGCGAGCAGGCCGGCGGAAACGGGATCCTCGATGAAGATCGCATAGTCGCCATCGGAGACCTGGAGCGCGCGGCGGTAGTTCGATTCCACCATGTAGCCGAGAATGACCCCAAGCACCAGGGGCAGGAACGGGAACTCGAGCCAACGGAAGACGTATCCGATCACCCCGAACATCAGCACGAGCTCGACATGAAAGATGCTGCTGTCGACCGAATAGATGCCCGAGAAGACCAACGCGAAGATGAACGCCAACAGGTAGGGCTTGGGGCTGTTAACGAGCCATATGCACGGCGTCATGATCAGAATCCCGATGGGAAGCTGGGAAAAGTTCGCGACGAACAGGCCGCCGAAGAGGCCGTAGATCAGATCGGGATACTTTTCGAACAGCAGAGGTCCGGGAATGAGCCCGTGGAAGAGCAGTCCGGCCAGCAAGATCGCCGTCGAGTTCGAACCCGGGATGCCGAAGGCCAACGTCGGCACTAAGGTGGTCGCGGTCACGGTGTTATTCGCCGCCTCGGGCGCGGCAATCCCCTCGGGCGAACCCTTGCCGAATTCCTCCGGCGTCTTCGACCAGCGCTTCGCCTCGTTATACGACATAAAGGCAGCCACCGTGCCGCCCGCTCCTGGCATGGCGCCCTCGAAGGCGCCGATTCCGGAGCCGATGCCAAGCGCCCTGCGGCAACGCCAGATCAGTTTCCAGCTCGGCAGCTTCACACGGGTGCCGCGGCCCGTCCTGTCCCATGCCGGCAGGCCCGATTGAACCAGAAGCTCACTGACGGCAAAGACACCGACCATGACAAGGATGGGCGGAATCCCACCCATGAGCTCCGGGCGGTCGAATGTGAAGCGCATGACGCCGGTTTGCGGATCGCTGCCGACGGTGGCGATCATCAGGCCGATGATCCCGGCCATAAACCCTTTGACCAGCGAGCCTTCGGTAAGCGACGCAACCACGCTGAGGCCCAGAATACCCAGCGCGAAATAGGCCGGCGGCGTGAAGAGCAAGGCCACCCGCGCCAGCGGTTCGGCGAGGAGGACAAGGAGGATGATGCCGAACAGGCCGCCAATCACTCCGGCCACCAGCGATATGCCGAGGGCCTCGCCGCCGCGGCCCTGCTTCTGCATCTCGTAGCCGTCGATCGTGGTCGCCGCGGCCGCGTTGGTGCCGGGGGTCCGTATCAGAATCGCCGGGATGGAGCCCCCGTATTCCGCGCCGACGTAAGTGGATACAAGCAGGATTAGGGCGACCACCGGTTCCATCGTGAAGGTAAAGGGCAGCAAAAGCGCCATGGCGATGGAGGGAGAGATGCCCGGCAGGGCGCCGCCAATAATGCCCCAGGCAACGCCGCCGAATGCGGCGAAAACCGCCGGCGTCGTGGTGAGGACATTCCACGCGAGCGCCAACGGCTCCATGGCTCAGCCCTCGCTCACCCGCGAAACGTTGGCCCGGGACGGGCCGACGCGACGCGACCGAACACCCGGGCCTTCGGCCGATCGCCCTCGGTTCAGGTGCTGAGAGAGGCGAAAAGTTTCGACCATATCCCCGGCGGTTGGTCAATTTTGAGAAATTCGACGAAAAGAAACCAAAAGAATGCGGCGCCCGAGACCGCGATCGCCGGCAACCTCCAGGTGCGCCGCGTGCCCTGGTAAAGCGCCGTGACGACGATCACCAGGGCAATGCCGACGAAGTATCCGACGGCTTCGGCAATCAGCACATAGCCGATCCCGATGCCCAACATGCCCAAGGCGAGCAGGTGTCGGCGCCGCGCCTCCGGGTCGGCCTTCTTGAGCACCTCGAATCCACCGCGCGTCACCATCGGCACGAGCGATTTAAGGATGAGAAGCGCGGAGAGGAGGCCAAGGACAAGGGCCAAGGACTTGGGCAAGCCGTCCGGTCCAACCGGGTCGGTCATGAAGCTCGTCCCGAGGTTGGCCGCTCCGTAATAGAAGAGGACCGAAAAGGCGAGCATTCCCGCCCCGGCGTAAAGATCCTTTTGCAACGCCCGTCTCTCCGCGCCAGTTACGCGTGACGACTATCGCCGCCAATCAGTTCTTGGGCATCTATTTCTTCTTTTTCTTCTTCTTACGCTTGGTGATGCCGTACTCCTTGAAGAACGCTTGCTGTCCCTTCGCGTAATCCGCGATGAACTTGCCGTACGCGGCGTGGGGCATGAACGTCGGCACCAAAGAGCCCCGCTCATACCACTTCTTGAAGGCCGGGCTTGCCAGAACCTTCTGGATGCCCGCCTCCCAGGCCTTGATCACGTCGCGCGGCAGCCCTTTCGGACCGGCGATGCCGCGGAACTTCGTCACGACCATGTCGATCCCCTGCGCCTTCGCGGTCTTAACCTCCGGGAAATTGTCCAGGGGCGTGTCGGTGAAGGATCCGATCAGCCGGACTTTCTTGGCGTCGAGCTGCCCGCGCAGCTCCTGGACCTCGGCAACGCCGAGGTCGACGGTGCCGTTCAGCACGCTGATCAGCAGTTCGCCGCCGCCGTCGTGGGTCACGACGATAACGTCAACGCCGGCCACCTTCTTCAGCTGCTCCATGGCCTGCCGCTCGAGCGAGCCCGGGGTGCCCGTGCCCCATTTCTGCTTGCCGGTTCGGGCCTTGGCATCTTCGATGACCTGTTTGAGGGACTTGAACGGACTTTCCGCACGCACGTAGACGACCTGCGGATCCAGGAAGATGTTCACGAGCGGTTCGAGATCCTTATAGGTGTACTTCGGCTTGCTCAGAAGCGAGGTGTTGATGAAGGTGGGCGTCGTGCCGTAAAAGATCGATCCGTCGGCCGGCGAGTTGGCCATCTTCGCCATCGCCTTGGCCCCGCTGCCGCCGCGCACGTTCTGGACCGCGAGGCTGACGCCCATGATCGGCCCGAGATGCTTGACCATCTCGCGCAGGTAAACGTCGGTGCCCCCGCCGGGGCTCGAATGGGTGATCAACGTCACGTTCTTATGTGGATACTTCATCTGGGCGTGACCTTGCCCGACCGCGAAAGCACACGCGACGACGGCCGCCGCCACGGCAAGGAAACGAAGCTTCAAGATGTTCATCGGAAGACTCTCCCTTAAATGCTCTTATCACGTGGCCATTGCAGCCATCCAAAAAAGATTGCGCCCAAGGTTGATTGCGAGTCAACCCCAGGGCTTGCCGGTCCGATTGACAACCATGGCGAGTCGCCGTTCTCATGGGGCGTGGGCGCGGATCGCAACCGGGCGGCGCCACGAGAAGACGAACGGGGATGGAAGCCATGAACAAGCCGCAAGTCTCGCCGGTGACCTCCGAGCTCAGCGCCTATATCGCTGGCGCTTTGAAACACCGGTTGCCCGAGGAGGTCGCGGAGAAGACCAAACACCATCTGTTGGACACCCTGGCCGCGATGATCTCGGGCTCACGCCTCAAGCCCGGCCGGCTGGCGATAACCTATGCCCGTTCACAGGGCGGCAAACGGGAGGCGACCGTCTTGGGCAGCCGCTTCGTAACGACCGCCGTCAGTGCCGCCATGGTCAACGGAATGCTTGCCCATTCGGACGAGACGGACGATTCGCATCTCAGGGGCCAATTCCATCCGGGCTGCGGCATCGTGCCCGCGGCGCTGGCGGTGGCCGAGCGCCAAGGGCGCGAGGGCGGGGCGCTGCTCAAGGCCGTCGCGCTCGGCTATGACATCGGCTGCCGTTTCAACCTCTCCTTGGGCCTAAGCAAGCCCTACGGCAGCGGCCACAGCACGCACAGCCTCGGCGCCCTCTTCGGCGCCTCGGCCGCCGCCGGCGCCCTGATGGGATTCGATGATCGGCGCATCCGTTACCAGCTTTCCTACACGGTACAGCAGGCGTCGGGCGTGCCGTGCTGGACGCGGGACGCGGAGCACATCGAAAAGGCGTTCGATTTCGGCGGCATGGCGGCCCGCAACGGGGTGGCCGCGGCGACGATGGTCGCCGCCGGATTCACCGGGGTCGAGGACGCCTTGTCCGGGCGCCATAATTTCTACGCCGCGTTCGGTGAAGAGCCGGCGCCGGCGGCGCTGGTCGAGGGGCTGGGCGCGCGGTTCGAGATCATGGACGCGTCGATCAAGAAATGGTGCGTCGGAACCCCGATCCAGGCGGCCCTGGACGCGATGACGGCCTTGATCGCAGGGCATGGGCTGCGGGCCGCCGACGTCGCGCACATCGCGGCGCAATTGCCGGACGACCGCGCGCATATCGTCGACAACCGCGCGATGCCGGATATCTGTCTCCAACATTTGCTGGCCGTCACGTTGATCGACGGCGGCCTCACGTTCGAATCGGCCCATGACTATGGGCGCATGAGCGACCCTGCGGTGCTCGCGCTCAGGGACCGGATCGAACTCGTTCCCAGCGCCGAGCTTACGAAGGCCCGGCCGCCGCGCCAGGCCATCATCGAAATCACCACCCGTGACGTCCGGCGACTGGCCCACCGCGCCCGGGCCGTGCGTGGCGGGCCGGACAATACCATGAGCCGGAATGAAGTGGGGGAGAAGGCGCTCGAGC
>CBESNX010000050.1:0-9094 GCA_965531025.1 uncultured bacterium | reverse complement strand
CGGCGCGAGGCTACGACAAGCCCCAGGGCGAGCGCGCACACGACCGCCCCCAGCCACGGGGAGGGCTCGCGGGGAAGCATGAAATAACCGGCGATCCCCGCCCCCACCCCGACCGGGAGGAACAGGGGCCAGCGCTCGCGCTCGGCGGCCAAAAGCTCAGGAATGGTCGTCTTCAGGACCCGGGCCGCCCGGACGGCCTCCGCCGGATGGAAGTGAACCCGAAGCGTGCGAGCAAACCCGCGCCTCATGCCGTGACCGCCCCTGCTGAAACCCAAAGCCGGATATGTTAAACACGGCCTCGGACGTGACTTTAGCAATCCTCGTTGGCCTGAGAAAGCATGAACGTCGTCACGCGTTTCGCCCCCTCACCGACCGGCTTTTTGCACATCGGCAGCGCCCGGACCGCCCTGTTCAACTGGCTCTATGCCCGCCATCATGACGGCGGGTTTCTCTTGCGCATCGAGGATACGGACAGGGCGCGCTCGACCCGGGAAGCCATCGACGCCATCCTCGAGGGGTTGAAATGGCTTGGGATTGCCTGGGACGGCGAGGTGGTCTACCAGTCGCGGCGCGCCGCGCGCCATGCGGAGGTCGCCCGCCAGCTGTTGGACGAAGGCGGCGCCTACCGCTGTTACTGCACTCCCGAGGAGTTGGCCGCAATGCGCGCGAAGGCCCAGGCCGAAGGCCGGTCCGTGCGCTATGACGGACGCTGGCGCGACCGCGACCCGGCGGAAGCGCCGCAAGGGGTCGCCCCCGTCATCCGGTTCAGGGCCCCGGGGCGGGGCGACACGGTGATCGAGGACCTGGTGCAGGGCGAGGTCCGCATCACCAACGACCAGCTTGACGATATGGTGCTTTTGCGCAGCGACGGCACGCCCACCTACATGCTGTCGGTGGTGGTGGACGACCACGACATGGAGATTTCCCACGTCATCCGCGGCGACGATCACCTGACCAATGCGTTCCGCCAGGCGCGGCTTTACCGCGCCCTTGGCTGGGCGGACCCCGAATTCGCCCATATCCCCCTGATCCACGGCCCCGACGGGACGAAGCTCTCGAAACGGCACGGCGCCCTTGGCGTCGAAGCCTACCGGGAGCAGGGTTTTCTGCCCGAGGCGCTTTGCAACTCGTTACTCAGGCTTGGCTGGAGCCACGGGGACGACGAGATCATCTCGGTCGAGCAGGCCATCCAATGGTTCGATCTCGACGCCGTGGGACGGTCCGCCGCGCGCTTCGACCGGGCGAAACTCCTGAGCCTCAACGGCCATTACATACGCCAATGCGACAACGCCCGCCTCCTCGACGCGATCGCGCCGCGCCTTGGGGAAAAACTCGGCCGCGATCTCGACGAAACCGACAGATCGCGCCTCGCGCGCGGCATGGACGGATTGAAGGAGCGCGCGAGGACCCTCGTCGAACTGGCCGAGAAGGCCTCCTTCTACGTGGCCGACCGGCCCCTCTCCCTCGACGGCAACGCGGCCAAGATCTTGACCCCCGAGGCGCGGGACCTGCTCGCGCGCCTCAAGCCCGGACTGGCGGCGCTCGAAGACTGGCACGCCGAAATTCTCGGACAGCGGGTCCGCGCCTTCGCGCAAGAAGAGAAGGTGAAGCTCGGCGGAATCGCCCAACCCCTGCGTGCCGCGTTGACCGGCGCCGGCGTCTCGCCCTCCGTCTTCGAGGTGATGGAGGTTTTGGGCGCCGAGGAAACTCTTTTGCGGATCAGCGACGTCATCGGGTCCGGCAGTGACGATGGCGGCAAAGCCGAAGGCGCATGAGGGGGAGCTTGGCGATGCGATTTGATAAATGCCCCGCATGCCTATAGTCTTCCAAAGGTCGATCTTTTATTCTTCCGGAGGTCGATCTTTGGAAAAACAAAACAAGGGTGCGCCGGGCGGCCGTAGCGCCGTTCGCTGCCCGCACCCAAGGAATAGAGTAGGATGACTGACACCGGGGAAACCACCACCAACACGGAATCCGTTACGCTCATTGACAACACCACCAACAAGCGGGTCGACTTACCGCTATTGAGCGGCACCGAAGGCCCGAAGGTGATCGACATCCGCCGTCTGTTTGCCGAAACGGGTTATTTCACTTACGACCCCGGCTTTGTCGCGACGGGGAGCTGCGAATCGAAAATCACCTTTATCGACGGCGATGCGGGGGTTCTCAGACACCGCGGCTACGCCATCGAGGACTTGGCCGAGAACAGCGAATTCCTGGAAGTTTGCTACCTGTTGCTTTACGGCGAGCTGCCGACGCCGGATGAAAAAAAGAAGTTCGAGCACCACATCACCTACCACACCATGGTGCACGAGCAACTCAACTACCTCTACCGGGGTTTCCGCCGGGACGCCCATCCCATGGCAATCATGTGCGGCGTCGTCGGGGCGCTGTCGGCTTTCTATCACGACAGCACCGACATTTCCGATCCCCACCAGCGCATGGTGGCGTCCCATCGACTGATCGCGAAGATGCCGACGATCGCGGCGATGGCTTACAAGTATTCCCTCGGCCAGCCCTTCATCTATCCGCGCAACGACCTGCATTACGCCGAAAACTTCCTGCACATGATGTTCGCGGTGCCCTGCGAGCCTTACGAGGTCAATCCGGTGATGGCCAAGGCCGTGGACCGCTTCTTCATCCTTCATGCGGACCACGAACAAAACGCCTCGACCTCCACGGTGCGCCTGGCGGGCTCCAGCGGGGCCAATCCCTTCGCCTGCATCGCCGCCGGCATCGCCTCGCTCTGGGGCCCGGCCCACGGCGGCGCCAACGAAGCGGTGCTGGCCATGCTGCAACGGATCGGCCACAAGGACAACATCGGGGATTTCCTGAAGCGAGTCAAAGACAGGAACGATCCCATCTTACTGATGGGATTCGGGCACCGGGTCTACAAGAACTACGACCCGCGCGCCTCGGTCATGCGCGAGAGCTGTCACGAGGTCCTGGACGAGCTCGACATCAAGGACGAACCGCTCTTCGAGCTCGCCATGGAACTCGAGCGGATCGCCCTCGAGGACGAGTATTTCGTCGAGAGGAAGCTCTATCCGAACGTCGATTTCTATTCGGGAACCCTTCTCAGGGCCCTGGGCTTCCCCACCAGCATGTTCACCGTCTTGTTCGCGGTGGCGCGAACCGTCGGCTGGATCGCCCAGTGGAACGAGTTGATCACGGATCCCTCCCAAAAAATAAGCCGCCCGCGGCAGCTTTACACCGGCCAAGGAAAGCGGCCCTACGTGCATTTGCACGAACGTGGGTAGGCGACCAGGATCCCCTGCCGGCGGACGCCGCAGCCCGTCTGATCCGGCTGGGCTTACGATAGGCGGGACGCCGCGGACCTTCAACTCCGTTCGATCAACTCGATCTTGTAGCCGTCCGGATCTTCGATAAAGGCAATCACGCTGCTGCCGTGCTTCATCGGCCCCGGTGGACGCGGGATGCTGACCCCCTCCTGTTCCAGCCGCTCGCAGGCCGCGTAAATGTCGGGAACGCCGATGGCGAGGTGCCCGAACCCGGTGCCGAGTTCATAGGGCTCCTTCTGGTCCCAGTTGTAGGTCAGCTCGATCACCGCGTTGTCGGCCTCGTCGCCGTAGCCGACAAAGGCGAGCGTGAACTTCCCGCCGGGATAATCCTTGCGCCGCAAGACCTGCATGCCCAAAAGCCGTGTATAAAAGTCGATGGACCTGTCCAGGTCGCGCACCCGGATCATGGTATGAAGCAATCGCCCGCTTTCGAGAAGGGATGTCTCGGCATCTGCACTCATGGCTCGCTCCTTCAAGGCTGGAATGACTCCGCGTTGTCCCTCGCGCGGGCCCTGCGGGTGACGAAATCCAGAATCACCTCGGCGGCGCGCTCACTCGGGGGGCGCCGCCCCAGGCCCAGTTCACGGGCTACTTTTCGGGCGCCGTCGATCTGCGCCTTGCGCGCCTGCGCATCGCTCAGCAACCTCGCCACCGCTTTCGCCAACAAGGGCGGGGTGCATTTTTCCTGAAGGAATTCTGGCACCAATTCGCGATCGAGGATCAGATTCACGAAGGTTGCATAGCGCACCCGCATCATTCGCCGGGCTATCCAGGCCGACAGCGGCATAAGCTTGTAAGCGACCACCATGGGCAGTCCCGCCATCGCCAGCTCCAATGCCACCGTGCCCGAAGCGGCGAGCGCCGCGCTCGAGGCTGCGAAGGCATTATATTTTTCCGCCTCCCCCTTGACCAGGGTGATCGGGATCGGCCAGTCGGCGGAGGCGACGTCCGTCTCGACGGCGGAAACGGTGGGCGCCACCCCGTGCAGGCGGGGAAAGTCCCGCGCCAGGCGCCGCAGGGTCTCCACGAATACGGGTACCAGCCGTGAGGTTTCGCTGTGGCGGCTGCCGGGCAGGATGCAAAGCACGGGTGCGTCCCCGGGTATTCCGTGGCGGCCGCGGAATTCGGGGCCGGCGCCCTTGTCCGCTCCGGACTCGACAACGGGATGACCGATAAAGGTGCAACCCAAGCCCACCGCCTCGAAATAGGGCGGCTCGAAGGGCAGCAGCACCAGAAGATGATCGAGGAAGCGGGACATCATGCGCGCCCTGTGTGAGCGCCATGCCCAGACTTGCGGTGCGACGCAATGAATGAGCGGTATGCCGGCCCCCTTGAGCCGCTTGCCGACGCCGAAGGAAAACTCCGGCGAGTCGATGGTGACCACGACATCGGGCCGCCTGGCCCTGACCGCGGCGACGGTTTGACGCATCCGCCAAAAGATGCGCGGCAAGTGGGGCACGACCTCGGCGATCCCGACGACCGACAGGTCCTCCATGGGAAAAAGGCTTTCGAGCCCCTCTCCCTTCATGCGTTCGCCGCCGATGCCCGCGAAACGGACGGCGCCGGCAGTTTGGCGCTTGAGCGCCGCCATGAGCCGACCGCCCACCTGATCTCCGGACGGCTCGCCGGCAACCAGAAAGATCAAGGGACGCGCGCCTTCACCGCTCCCGCTCACTTCTGCCCCGCAATGCCGACGACGAAAAGCCCCGCCGCATCCGCGGTCCTGGTGACGGCTGCCCGGTCGATCAGCAGGGTGTTTCCGGCCTCGATCGCGATGCCGCGCAAACCGGCGTCGGCCGCGGCAGTGACAGTCCGGGGCCCGATGGTTGGCAGATCCACGCGCCGCTCCTGCATCGGCTTCTTGACCTTCACCAGCACGCCGCCGGGGCCCTCGCACTTGAGCGTCTTGCAGCGCGCGAGCAGCGCGTCGGTTCCCTCGACCGCCTCGATGCCGAGCACGATGCCCTGCTGGACCACCACCGCCTGAGCCACATCGAGGACTCCCAGGGCGCGCGCGATCGTCGCCGCGCGGGCGATGTCGCCGAGCGCCACCTCGTCCGGCACGATGGTCCCTAACGGGCCCATCGGCGCCAACATTTCACCCAGAATGTCGTCGGCGCCGACGACTCGGAATCCTTCGCCCTCGAATTCCCTGACGATCGCCGAAAGCAGTCCGTCATCACCCAGCGCCGCCTTGCCGAGCTTGGCCAGAAACTTCGCCGTTCTGGCATCCGGCCGTAGGGAGGAAAGGGAAGGACGGGTCACGGGTCCGGCAAAGACCAACTCCGCCACACCGGCTTCACGCAACAGATTCAGTGCCTTGCCGACGGCGCCCAGTGTTACCCAGTGATGGGAAACGCTGTTGACGACCGCTTCTTCGGTCTGGCCCTCGATGGCAATGACGAAGACATCGCGCCCCGTGGCCCGGCACGCCTCGATGAGCCGGGCCGGCAGCTTGCCGCGGCCGGCAACGATGCCGAGCTTAGGCGGCATGCTCGACTTTGGGTTGGCAGACGGCCCGCGAGGAATCGGATTGGATGAAGTTCACGACATCCATGACGGAGGGGTGATCCTTGAACATGGAGGTCACATCCTCCAGCCGTTCCGCCATGGTTCCTTCCTGCGCGAACAACAGCCGGTAGGCGGTGCGCAGCGCGTGGATTTCCTCGCGCGAGAAACCGCGGCGCTTCAGGCCCACTATATTGAGGCCCAGAAGTTTTGCGGGGACTCCCAAGACCGAGCCATAGGGGATGATATCGTCTCTGATGCCGGACATGCCGGCAATCATGGCATGGCGCCCAATGCGCACGTATTGGTGAACCGCCGACAGCCCGCCAAGCGTGGCGTATTCTCCCACTTCGACGTGTCCTCCAAGGGTCGCGTTATTCGCCATGACCACGTGATCCTCGATGCGGCAGTCGTGGGCCACATGGGCGCCGACCATGAAAAGGCAGTGGTTGCCAACTTTCGTCACCATCCTCCCCCCTTTGGTGCCAGGGTTCATGGTCACGTGTTCGCGGATGATGTTGTCGCTGCCAATTTCCAGGGTCGAGGACTCGCCCTGGTATTTGAGATCTTGCGGCTCGTGCCCAATGGAGGCGAAGGGGAAGATCCGGGTCTTATCCGCCACCGAAGTCCTGCCGGCGACGACGGCATGCGACATCACCGTGACGTTGTCACCAAGTCGCACCTCCGGGCCGACACAACTGAAAGCGCCGATGGTGACGTTGTCCCCGAGCCGGGCTCTGGGATCGACGATCGCTCTGGGGTGAATGTCGGCCATTCATTCGTCCAAAATCATGGCGGAGTAGGTCGCCACCGCCACCACGGCGCTGTCGACCTTCGCCTCGCCGCTGAACTTCCAGACGTTACCGCGGCTGCGCTCCTTGGTGACGTGGACATGGAGGCAATCTCCGGGAACCACGGGCTTGCGGAAGCGCGCCGAATCCACCGACATGAAATAAACGAGTTTCCCCTCGGCCTTGGACCCCAGGGTGTGCACCACCAGCACCGCCGCCGTCTGGGCCATGGCTTCGATGACCAGGACCCCGGGCATGACCGGCTGTGTCGGGAAATGCCCCTGAAAATAGGGCTCGTTGATGGTGACGTTCTTGATCCCCGTTGCACTGACATTGGAAATCATATCAACGACCCGGTCGATCATCAGGAACGGGTAACGGTGAGGAATCATCTCCATGACCCGGTTAATGTCCATTACGCCGAGATCTTTTGTCGCTGCATCCATTTCCATCGGTTACTTGCCCTTTTGCTTGACGAGCCGCGCCAACGTCGCCACTTGCCGGCGCCATTCCCTGATGGGCACTGCAGGGAATCCCCCGACCTGGTTGCCCGCCGGAATATTGGAGGTGACTCCGCTTTTGGCCGCAATCTGCGCGCCTTTGCCGATGTGCAGGTGACCGCTAATTCCGCCCTGTCCGCCAATGACCACATGATCATCAAGACGGGCACTGCCGGATATGCCGACCTGGGCGACGATCACGCAGCCCCTGCCTAACTCAACGTTGTGCCCGATTTGGATCAAGTTATCAATGATGCAGCCCGCGCCAATTTTGGTGTCCGGGCCGCTGCCCCGGTCGATGGTGGTATTGGCGCCGATCTCCACGTCGTCGCCGATGACGACCCGGCCGAGCTGCGGAATCTTGGTATGGCCCGATGCGTCGGAGGCATAACCGAAGCCGTCCTGCCCGATGCGCACACCGGGATAGATCGTCACTCGGGAGCCGACGATACAGTGACTCAAAGAGGCGCCGGCGTCGATCCTACAGTCATCGCCAAGCACCACTCCGTCGCCGATCACCGCATTGGCGCCGATTCGGCAACCCTTCCCACATTCCACATTTTTGCCGATCACCGCGCCCGGCTCAACATGGCATTTCTCTCCCAACCGGGCCGTGGGGTCGATCACCGCGGTTGGCGCGATCTCGGCGTGCGCGGGCTCGCGCGGATAAAATGACCGAGCGATGAGCGCAAAGGCCAAAGAGGGATTTTCCGACAACAGCAGGGCCATGCCGTCGGGCGCCATCGGCGCCCATGGCGGTCCAACGACACAGGCACCGGCGCGGCTTTTGGCGAAGGCCTCGGCGTAGCGTTTGTTGTCGAGGAAGCTGATCTCGTCCGGTCCCGCCACGTCCAGTGGCGCGGCGTTCTTGATGACGGTGTCCGCCTCACCACGCTTGTGGATCGTTGCCCCCGAGATCTTCGCCAACCGGGACAGGGCGAAGGGCCCGCCGACCTTGAAAAACCTGGGGTCCGCCATCGGTTACTTGTCCGGCAGCTGCACACTCACCGACGGCAGACGGGCATCCAGCCGCTTAATGACTTCTTTGGTAATTTCGAAATCGGGGGTCGCAAACATCAATGCGGACTTGGGGAAAATTAATGTGAACCCCTTTTCCTTGGCCAATTCGTCGACCACCTCACGCAAGGACTTTCGAACCGCGCGCATGGCCGTGCGGGACGCCCTCTCCAACTGACGTTTGCGATTCTCGACGTTACGCTGCAAAGCGCCAAAGCGCTGATCGAACGACCTGCGCCGTTCCTTGAAGGCTTCCGGGGCCAGAATCGTTTTTTGGCGGGCAAGCTCCTTTTCCGCGGCCCGCAACTCGTTTTCCTGGCGCGTGATTTCCTCTTGGTAGATCGCCTGCTGTTTTTGGATCTGGGAACGAATGGAACGGCGGGCGGCCGATTCACGCACGACAAGCTGTACGTCGATCACCGCGACAACCGGCGTGGCGGCCTGTTGCGCCGCCGCCCCCGGTCCCGTCATCTGCGCCGCCATCACGAGGGCCGGAAGCCACGAGAGGCGTTTTCGTCCTGTCATGAGCATCAGAACCTCGCGCCAAATTTGAAGCTGAAAATTTCTGTTTCGTCGAAGTCTTCCTTGAGCAGAGGTACTGAAAAGTCAACCCGGACGGGCCCAAGCGGCGTTACAATGCCCAAGCCCGCCCCCAAGGACAGCCTTATCGACTCCTCATCTAATATCGTGTGGACCTCGTCGTCGCCGGTACCGAGAACTCCGTCGGGACCTGGATCGACCTTGGTTTGGTCACCATCCACCCCACCCAGGCTGCCGACATCGGTAAACAGGAATCCCTTGAGGTCGAACTCCTTGGCGAGGCCGAGGGGAATGGCCAGCTCCGCCGTCGCACTATAAAACCGGTTGCCGCCAACGGCATCGCTTATCGCGGGTGTGGTTAGATTTTGGATCCGCGGCCCCACGCCTCCGGTTGCAAACCCGCGTAGAGAGTCACCACCGAGCAAAAAGCGGTCAT
>CBESNX010000049.1:0-9125 GCA_965531025.1 uncultured bacterium | reverse complement strand
CGAATTTCTTGAGCACCCGCGCCATCTCGGCCTTGGGCAGCAGCTTCGGCTTGCCGATCTGCAGGGCGCGCCAGTACTGGGCCGCGAGCGTCTCGACCTCGAGGCCAAGCTCGAGGGCCTCGGCTAAGGTTTCGCCCATCGCGATCATGCCGTGATTGGCCAACAGACAGGCATTGCGGCCCTCGAGGGCGGCGAGCGCGTAGCGCGAGAGTTTCTTCGTGCCGAAGGTGGCGTAAGGCGCGCAGCGGATCGAATCGCCGCCGGCGACGGCAATCATGTAGTGGAAGGCGGGGATGCCGCGGCGCAAGCACGCAAGCGTCGTTGCGAACATCGGGTGCGCGTGCACGACCGCCCCCACATCCGCCCTGGCGGCAAAGATGTCGAGGTGAAAGCGCCATTCGCTCGAGGGCTGGCGCGGGCCTATGATGCTGCCGTCGAGCTTGATCTCGACGATGTCGGAGGGGCGCATCTCCTCGTAGGCGATGCCGCTCGGCGTGACCAGAAGCCCTCGAGCCGCGCGCACGCTCAGGTTTCCCGAGCGGCCCTGATTGAGCCCAAGTTCGTTCATCTTGAGCGCGGTCTCGATGAGCCGTGCGCGCAGTTCGCGGTGTTTCATGGATGAACTTATTTTCCCGGACGGCCGCCCGCACGTTCCGAATAGAGCGACAAAAGCCCCTCTTTGGATGCCGGGCAAACGCCTCTTTCCGTGATCAGGGCGCTGACGAGACGCGCGGGCGTCACATCGAAGCCGTAATTGGCGACGGGGCTGCCGTCCGGGACAAGAGTGACGGATGCCACCGAACCGTCATCACCGCGCCCTGGGATTCGCGCGACTTCCGACGGGTCGCGCTCCTCGATCGGAATCTCGCGGCCGTCTTCGGTGGTCCAGTCGATGCTGGGCCCCGGCAGGGCGACGTAGAACGGCACGCCGTTGTCCTTGGCGGCGAGCGCCTTGAGATAGGTGCCGATCTTGTTGCACACCTCGCCCGCGGCCGTGGTGCGGTCGGTTCCGGTGATGCACATGTCGACGAGGCCCCGTTGCATCAGATGCCCCGCGGCGCTGTCCACGATCACCGTGTGGGGCACGCCGTGGCCCGCGAGCTCCCAGGCCGTCAAACGCGCGCCCTGATTCCGCGGCCGGGTCTCGTCCACCCACACGTGCACGGGAACGCCCGCGTCATGGGCCATGTACACGGGCGCGAGCGCCGTCCCCCAATCCACCGTGGCGAGCCAGCCGGCGTTGCAGTGGGTGAGGACGTTGACGGACTGTTCTCCACCCTTCTCTTGCGCCGCCGCGCGGATGAGGCCAAGCCCGTGCGCGCCGATGGCGCGGCAGATGGCGACGTCGTCCTCGCAGATCGAGGCGGCGCGGGCGTAGGCCGCCTCGATGCGCTCGGCGCGCGGCAGGTTGCGAACGGCGGCGCACATCTCTTCCAGTGCCCAACGCAGGTTCACCGCCGTCGGCCGGGTCGCGCTCAAGGTCTCGCAGGCGCGCTCGAGCGCGTCGTCGGAAGCATCGGAGCGAAGCGCGAGGCAGACGCCATAGGCGGCCGTCGCGCCGATCAGCGGCGCGCCGCGCACCCGCATTTCGGATATCGCGCGGGCGGCGTCCTTAAGCGTTCTCAGGCTCAGCACCTTGAACTCATGGGGCAGCTTCGTCTGGTCGATGATCTCCACCGACCAGCCGTCATCCGCCACCCAGATGGTGCGGTAAGGAACGCCGCCGACCTTCATCACGGACGCCCTGTCGTGGAACGCGCCTCAGCCCGGCGCCGCCGGCGTTCCTTGTCGCGCCGTCTGCCCGGGCGCAAGCAAGGTACGGGGCCGGTTAAGCGAGTTCAACCCTTCAATACGCGGCCCGCGACGGCGTCGAGCCTGCCGATGAGCTCCGGGTCGCGGACCTCGGGCGCGGTGATCAGGGCGTCGTCGAGCGCCCGGTGGCAGCCCTCGGGACAGTTGATCGTCCCTTCGCGCAGCCTCGGCGCCACCCTCTTCACCAGTTCGCGGGCCTTCTCGGCGTTCTCGTGAAGGATCTGGATGATCGAATCCACCGTCACGTGGTCGTGCTCGGGGTGCCAGCAGTCGTAGTCGGTGACCATGGCGACGGTGGCGTAACACATCTCGGCCTCGCGCGCGAGCTTGGCCTCGGGCATGGCGGTCATGCCGATCGCGTCGCACCCCCAGGCGCGGTAGAGCTCCGATTCGGCGAGGGTCGAGAACTGCGGGCCCTCCATGACGAGGAGCGAACCGCCGCGCCTGACCGCGATTCCCGCCTCGCGCGCCGCCCCCTCGACCGCGTCCCCGAGGCGCGCGCACACCGGCCTCGCCATCGACACATGGGCGACGAGCCCGGCGCCGAAGAAGCTTTTCGCGCGCCCGAACGTCCGGTCGATGAACTGATCGACGATGACGAAGGTGCCGGGGCTCAGCTCCTCGCGCAAGCTCCCGACCGCGCTCACCGAGATGATCTCGGTGACGCCCGCGCGCTTCAAGGCGTCGATGTTGGCGCGGTAATTGACCTCGGAGGGCGGCATCCGGTGCCCGCGGCCGTGGCGCGGCAGGAACACCATGGGCTTGCCGTCGAGCTCGCCGAACAGCAACTCGTCCGAGGGCGCGCCGAAGGGTGAGGAGATCTTTTCCCAGCGGGTATCCGCAAGGCCCGCGATCTCGTAAAGGCCGGAACCCCCGATGACGCCGAGAGCGGGGCTTGTCCCTGTCTCCCCCATTCCGGCCCCTGACCTCCCGCGAGCCCGCGCTAGTGGACCTTGGACCAGACCTTGCGCTTGAGCGCGTAAAGCAGCCCGGTGAGCACCAAAAGGAACAGGATCACCTTGATGCCCAGCCCCTTGCGCTCTTCCATCTCCGGCTCGGCCGCCCAGGCGAGGAAGGTGGTGACGTCCCTCGCCATTTGCGGAACCGTGGCCGGGGTGCCGTCGGCGAAGGTGACGCCGTCGTCTGTGAGCGGCGGCGGCATGGCGATCTGGCCGCCCGGGAAGTAGGCGTTGTGGAACATGCCGTCCGGCACCGCCACGCTCTCGGGCGCTTCGGTATATCCCGTGAGCAGCGCGTAAAGGTAATCGGCGCCGCCCGCGCGCGCCTTGGTGATCAGCGACAGATCCGGCGGCAAGGCGCCGTTATTCGCCGCGCGCGCCGCCTGTTCGTTGGCGAAGGGCGCCACGAACCTGTCCGACGGTTTGGCCGGGCGCTGAAACATCTCGCCATCGTCATTGGGCCCGTCGGTGACCTCGTATTGCGCCGCGAAGTCCTTGACCTCCGCTTCGGAATAGCCGAGCGCCGCGAGATTGCGGAAGTAAAGTCGCTCGACGCCGTGGCAAGCCGCGCAGACCTCTCTGAAGACCTGGAACCCCCGCTGCTGGCCGGCCCGGTCGAAGGTGCCGAAGATGCCGGAAAACGACCAGTTCTGGGGCTCGGGCGCCGGCGGCTCGGCGCCGCGGGCGGGAGCGAAAAGGCCGAGCGCGGCAGCCGCAAGGCAGGCAAGAGCGACCTTGCGCATTACGGCCTATCCATCGATTGGGCCGCCCTTTCCGTTGGGCCGACGGCGACGGCGCCTTTGAGCACGGGCTCGGAAATGCTTTCCGGCAGGGGCCGGGGTTTCTCGAACCTGCCCATCAGCGGAACCAGCACCAGGAAGTGCAGGAAGTAATAGGCCGTCGCGATGCGGCCGATGATGAGGAACATGCCCTCCGGCCGGTGCGCGCCGATCCAGCCCAGCACGATGCAGTCGGCCACCAGCACCCAGAACAGCTGCTTGTAAATGGGCCGGAAGCGGGCGCTGCGCACCTTCGAGCCATCGAGCCAGGGCAGCGCGAACAGGAGCAGGATCGAGCCGAACATCAGCACCACGCCGCCGAGCTTGTCGGGGACCGAGCGCAGGATGGCGTAATAGGGCAGGAAGTACCACTCCGGCACGATCTCGGACGGCGTTTGCAGCGGGTTCGCCGGGAGGTAGTTTTCCGGCTCGCCCAAGAGGTTGGGCGCGAAGAACACGAGGCCGGCGTAAACGGCCAGGAACACGCCCAGCCCAAACATGTCCTTGATGGTGTAATAGGGATGGAAGGGGATCGAATCCCGCGGCCCCTTGGAGTCGATGCCCAGGGGATTGTTGGACCCGTGGGTGTGGAGCGCGGCCAAGTGCAGAACCACGACGCCGACGATCAGGAACGGAAGCAGGTAGTGCAGACTGTAGAAGCGGTTCAGCGTCGGGGTGTCCACCGCGAACCCGCCCCACAACCAGGTGACGATGGCTTCGCCGACCAAGGGGATGGCCGAGAACAGGTTGGTGATCACGGTCGCGGCCCAGAAGCTCATCTGCCCCCAGGGAAGCACATATCCCGTGAAGGCGGTGGCCATCATCAACAAGAGGATGATGAGGCCCAGCCACCACAACAGCTCGCGCGGGGTTTTGTAGGAGCCGTAATAGAGACCGCGGAAGATGTGGACGTAGACGACGAGGAAGAACATCGACCCGCCGTTCGAGTGCAGATAGCGCAGCAGCCAGCCGTAATTGACATCGCGCATGATGCGCTCGACGCTGTCGAAGGCCAGGTCCCCGTGGGGCGTGTAGTTCATGGCGAGGAAAATGCCGGTGGCCATCAGGATCACCAGCATGATTCCCGCCAGCGAGCCGAAATTCCACCAGTAGCTCAGGTTCTTGGGCGTCGGGTAGTCATACAGCTCGCGCCGCAGGAAGGTGAAGATCGGCAGCCGATAGTCGATCCACTCGACGATCCGGTTTTGCGGACCAGGCGCGGTCATTGGCGAAGCCTCCTAACCAATGCGGACGGTGGCATCGTCGAGGAACTCGTAATCGGGCACGCTGAGGTTCCTCGGCGCCGGGCCCTTGCGGACGCGCCCCGAAGCATCGTAGTGGGAGCCGTGGCAGGGGCAGAACCAGCCGCCGAAATCGCCTTTCTTATCCCTCGACCTCTGGCCCAGGGGCACACAGCCCAAATGCGTGCAGATGCCCACCATGATCAGCCATTCGGGACGCTTCGCCCGGTCCTTGTCCGCCTCAGGGTCGCGAAGCTCGGCCGCATCATCCTTGCGGGCGGCCTCGATCTCGGCCGCGGTGCGGTGCGCGATGAACACCGGCTGGCCGCGCCATTTCACGGTGATGCGCTGGCCCTCGGCGATGGGCGCGAGGTCGATCTCGATGCTGGAAAGGGCCAGGACGTCGGCCGCGGGGTTCATGCTGTCGATGAACGGCCAGCTCGCCGCCGCCACGCCGGCGACGCCGAACACCGTGGTCGCGAGAGTGAGGAAGTCACGCCGGGTTTCACCCTCTCCCCCGGCGCCGTGACTGTCGCCGTGACCGGCGGGGCCGGCGGCCTCGACTGAATCAGACATGAATTGCAGCCCTTACGTGCACCGCTTACTTGTACCCCCTGCTTGCCGGCGAGACCCGCCCGGTCTTGTCGCCAAAACGGATGAATGCCCAGGCCCAAGGAAATCCGCGGCCACCGCCGGCGCCCCGCCCGCAATAGTCCATGTCCGGCCGGGGCAAGGATGAGACTTGTGAGACGAGGGTGTAATATAAATTCGCGATCAAGCAAAGCCCGAATATAGCACTTCACGGCTCTCCCCCTCATGCGTCTTGCCCTTTATCAACCGGACATCCCCCAAAATACCGGCGCGATCCTGCGCCTCGCCGCCTGTCTCGGCGTGCCGGTCGATATTATCGAGCCCTGCGGCTTTGTCTGGAGCGATTCCGGCCTGCGCCGCGCGGGGCTCGACTATCTCGAACACGTGAACGTCACCCGCCACTCCTCCTGGCGCGCGTTCATCCAGCGCCGGGACGTCGACCGGGGCGCCGGACGCTTGATCCTCCTCACCACCCGAGCGCCCCTCGACTATGCCGACTTCGCCTATGAGGCGTCCGATACCTTGATGGTCGGGCGGGAAAGCGCGGGCGTGCCCGAAGAGGTCCATGAGGCGGCGGACGCGCGCGTCAAGATCCCGATGCAAGCGGACATGAGGTCCTTGAACGTTGCGCTGGCGGCGGCGATGGTGTTGGGTGAGGCGCTCGGACAGACCGGGCGCTTTCCCCGTCCCACGGATTGAGGGGCAACCATATGACCCTGCCGAGCGAGGAACAGAGGGCGCGGGCGAGCGCCTGGTTCGGCGAGTTCCGCGACCGCGTCTGCGCCGCATTCGAGGCCCTCGAAGACGAGCTCAGCGGCGCCAACGCCGAGCGGCTTTCCGACATTCCCCGCGGTCGGTTTACGCGCACGGCCTGGGAACGGCCGGGGACCGGCGGCGAAAAAGGCGGCGGCGAAACCGGGGGCGGCGGCGTGATCGCGCTCATGCGCGGGCGCGTGTTCGAAAAAGTGGGAGTCAACGTGTCGGCCGTCTTCGGCGCGTTTTCCGAGGAATTCCGCCGCCAGATCCCGGGCGCCGAGGACGACCCCAGATTCTGGGCCTCCGGCATATCGCTGGTGACCCACATGCGCTCGCCCCTGGTGCCGGTGGCGCACATGAACACCCGCCACATCGTGACCACCAAGGGCTGGTTCGGCGGCGGGGCGGACCTCACGCCCATCTACCCGCAAGAGACGGACACCAGGGATTTCCACGCCGCCCTCAAGGCCGCCTGCGACGCCCATGACGAGGCGTACTACCCGCGGTTCAAGCAGTGGTGCGACGAGTACTTCTACCTTGACCACCGCAAGGAGCCGCGCGGGGTGGGCGGAATCTTTTACGACGACCTCGATTCGGGGGACTGGGAGCGGGACTTCGCCTTCACCCGGGACGTGGGCCGCGCCTTCCTCGAGGTCTACCCCAGCCTCGTGCGCCGGCGCATGTTCGATCCCTGGACCGACGAGGAGCGCCGCCACCAGCTGATCCGCCGCGGCCGCTACGTCGAGTTCAATCTCTTATACGACCGCGGCACCCAGTTCGGGCTCAGGACCGAGGGCAACGTGGACGCGATCCTGATGTCGATGCCGCCCCTGGCCGCCTGGCCGTGAGGCCCGCGGGCGCACTTCGCCGGCGCAGCCGCCTTTGAGTAGAGAAGCGAGGTCGGGTCAGGACCGTTGCTTTTTCGTCCTCCTGCCTTGGGACTCGGCGGCGAGGCTCCTTAGTTTCTCGAGACATTCCTTGCGCCCGGCCCTGAAGTCCCCTGCGATCCACCACGCCTCCACTTGCACGAGAAGCCCGCCCACCTCGGGCCCCGGCGCGACGCCGAGCGCCACCGCGTCCTTTCCCCTGACCGGAAGGGCGAGCGGCCGCCACTTATCCGCGGCCTCGAGCTGCTTACGGAAGCCTTGCGTGACGGCGGCGGGCAGATCGCGATGCTCCGCCTTCATCCGCGCCCACTCGATCAGCGCGAGATCGCGGAAAAGGTCCGGCCCCAGACGGTAGAGCGCGCGCCTCGCGGCCCGAAGATCGGCCCCGGGCCGGACGGCTTCGGGCGGGGCGGCCATGGCGACCAGACGCTCCTTCCGGACGTTGGACAAGCGCAGTCTCGCCGCCACCGCCTCGGCCCCGGGAGCATCCACCTCGAGCACCGCCGCGAGGCGCCTGAGCGCGTCCGGCGTGAGCCCGGGCACGTCCTCCTCGCGCTCGAGCTGCGTTGCCGCGTACAGCCGCTCGAACGCCCTCGCCTCGGGCAGAACGTGGGCGAGGATGCCTTCCTCACGCATGAGCTTGAACGTCGCGACCGGATCGGGCGCGTCCAAGAGGCCGAGAATCTCGGCGCTGACGCGCTCACCGGAAAGTTTGGGCAACTCGGGCGCGAGCTCGCGGCAGGCGGCAAGCGCCGCCTCATCGGGCGGCGGACGGTCGTAATGGGCGAAAAAGCGGAAAAAACGCAGCAGCCTCAGGACATCCTCGCGGATGCGCCGGCGCGCGTCACCGACGAACCGCACCCGGCCTTTCCTCAAATCCTCGAGCCCGCCGAAGGGATCGAACAGCGCGCCCTCGGGGCTCAGGAACAGGGCGTTCATGGTGAAATCGCGCCGCGCCGCGTCCTCGGCCCAGTCGCCGGTGAAGGCGACCCTCGCGCGCCGGCCGTCGGTCTCGACGTCGCGGCGCAGCGTGGTGATCTCGAAATGAGCCTTCGCGATCACGGCGGTCACCGTGCCATGCTTCAGACCTGTGGGGATGGCCTGGATCCCGGCCCTTTCGAGAAGCGCCATCACCACCTCCGGCGCATCGTGGGTGGCGATGTCGATGTCCTTGACCGGGCGCCCGAGCACGGCGTCGCGGACGCAGCCGCCGACGAAACGCGCCTCGGCCCCCTCGGCCGTGAGCGCCGCGATCACGGCGCGGGTCTCGGGTGCCGTCATCCAGAGCTGGGCGGCGATTCTGCCTGCGGGCTTCAAAAGCTTCGTTCTTTCCGCGGCTTATTGGCGGAGCTCGCCGGTGAGCGCGGGCGCCCCGCCCGTGGCCGCGCGGCGCCGCGCGGCCCGCCGCCACGGGAAATACCCGGGCGCCGGCGGGATCAGGGGCAGGACACGGATGAAGAGCAGTCTGAACATCAGTCCCTGAGCACCTGCGAAAGACGCACGAGAATCTGGGCCGTGAAGCCCCATATGAAGCGGTCCTCGAAAGGCAGCGCGTGAAAACGGCGCTCGCGCCCGCCCCGCCTGCCCGTCACGCGCCCGTAATTGGCGGGGTCGAGGACGAAGTCAAGCGGCACCTCGAACACCTCGGCCACTTCGTTAGGATCGGGGCTGAGCTCGAACGGCGGGGCGACCATGCCGATCACGGGCGTCACCAAGAAGCCCGTACCGGTGGCATGGTCCTCGAGCTGCCCCAAGACCCTCACATGGCGGCGGCCAAGCCCGATCTCCTCCTCCGCTTCGCGCAGGGCGGCCGCGTGGGCGTTTTCGTCCCGCGCCTCGATGCGCCCGCCGGGAAAACTGATCTGGCCCGCATGCTCGGCCAGACGATCGGTGCGCCGGGTCAAGAGCACCGTAACCCCCTTCTTCCGCTCGATCAGCGGCACCAACACGGCGGCCGGGGTCAGCGGCGCGTCCGCCGCGGGGGCCGGACCGGGCTCGCCCTCGCCGCGGACCACCGGCTGGTCCGGGACGGAGGCCTGCGGGCGAAGGGCGGCGGCAAGCCGATGCGCGACGTCTTCGGCCGTGAGTGTCACGCGCTTA
>CBESNX010000048.1:0-9271 GCA_965531025.1 uncultured bacterium | reverse complement strand
TCCACCGCACGAACACGAAGCGGGCGGCGCCGTGGCGGCGCTCGTCGATGGCCGTAAAACCGGGGGGCGGGCTGAACGTCTCCTTCGCCGCCACCTCGATGACGCAAAGCGCGCCGTCCTCGAGCCAGCCCTTGGCGGCGAGCGCCGCGAGCGCCGGGGCGGCGCGCCCGCTGCCGTAGGGCGGATCGAGGAAGACGAGGTTCGCGGCGGATTGCGCGGCGCCGGGTTTCGTCGCGTCCGCCTTTAGCACCGTCACCCGCGCGCTTTCGCTTAAGTTCGCGGCGTTTCTCCGCGCCGCATCGAGCGCCGCGGGATCGATGTCCATGAGGACAGCGCTCGCCGCCCCGCGCGAAAGCGCCTCGTACGCGAAGGCGCCGGTGCCCGAGAAGGCCTCGAGCACCCGCGCGCCCGCGAGCACCGGGGCGCCGGTTGCGGAAAACCGCTTATGCGCGAGGCTGTCGAACAATCCCTCCCGCGCGCGGCCAAGGGTGGGGCGGACCTTTTTGCCCGCGGGCGCGACGAGCCGCCGGCCGCGGTGCTTACCGGCGACGATGCGCACCTTTTCCGGCCCTCGGCCGCGCTTTGCGCGCGGCCGGCGTCGCGGGCTGACGGCTCTTGTGGGACCCCCGGCGCGCGGCTTTCGCGCGCGTCCCGGCCTGGGGCATGGCGGCATCGCCGAGCCGTTCGGCGAGCACCTTGCCCGGCACCTCCTTGAGCGCGCCCTTGGCAAGTCCGCCGAGTTCGAAAGGGCCGAAACCGACGCGGATCAGCCGGTTGGCGGTCAAGGCCAGATGCTCCATCACGCGGCGAATTTCCCGGTTCTTGCCTTCGCGCAAGGCGACCGTGAGCCACGCGTTGTCCCCCCGCACGCGATCGAGGGTGGCGAAGATGGGACCGTACTTAACGCCCGCGACGCGCACACCCGCCTCGAGCGCCTTGAGGCGGGCGGCGTCCACCTTGCCGAAGACCCGCACGCGATAGCGCCGGGTCCAGCCCGTCGCGGGAAGCTCGAGGGTGCGCGCAAGCTCGCCGTCGTTGGTGAGGAGCAACAGGCCTTCCGAATTGAAGTCCAGCCGTCCCACCGAGATCAGCCGGGGCAGGCCGGTGGGCAGCTGCTCGAAGATCATCGGCCTGCCCTGCGGGTCGCGTTCGGCGGTGAGCACGCCGCGCGGCTTGTGATAGCGCCAGAGCCGCGTGCGCTCGGGCGCGCCGACGGGCTTGCCGTCGACCGTGATGCGCGCGCTTTCCGTGACCAGAACCGCAGGCGTGTCAAGGGTCTTGCCGTCGACGGCAACCCGTCGATCGGCGATCAGGCGCTCGGCCTCGCGCCGCGAGCACAGACCCGCCCGTGCCAGGCGCTTGGCGATGCGCTCCCCCCTGGCCGGCCCGTCCCCGCCCATGGCCGTTCAGCCGCAGGCGTCGACAAGCGCCTTGAGGATCTTCCCGTCGCCGGCGGAGATCGCGTATTCGGGATGCCACTCGACGCCGAGGCAAAAGCGCCGGCGCGGGTCCTCGATGCCCTCGATCACCCCGTCGGGCGCGCGGGCGTTGATGACGACCCCCTCGCCCACCTCCTTGACCGCCTGGTGATGGGCGCTGTTGACCGCGAGGCGGTCCACACCAACGATGGCATGCAGAAGCGTCCCTTCGACGACCTTGACCTCGTGGCCCGGCTCGGTCCTGGGGTTGGGCTGCTCGTGGGCGAGTGCGCCTTCGATCTCGTCCGGGATGTGCTGGATCAGCGTGCCGCCGAGCACGACGTTCAGCAGCTGCTCGCCGCCGCAGATGCCGAGCACCGGCAGGTCCCGCGCAAGCGCCGCGCGGGTGATCGAAACCTCGAATTCGGTGCGCCGGTGCTTGGTGCTGACGGACGCATGGCGGCTTTTCGCCCCGAAGAGCGCGGGATCCACGTCGAAGTCGCCGCCGGTGATCACCAAGGCGTCGATGCGCTCGGCGTAGGCCTCGGCGCGGTCGACCTCGAGCGGCAGCAGCATCGGCAGGCCGCCCGCGCGCACCACCGCTTGCCCGTAGTTCTCGCGCAGCGCGTACCAGGGCAGCTTCGCGTAGCCCCCGGCCGGTTCTGCATCGACCGTGAGGCCGACGACGGGAAGGCCCGATTTGGCGCGGGTTACGCTCATGGCGGCACTCTAGAGCACTATCCGGCCAGATGGAACCATCTGGCCGGATAGTGCTCTAGCCGAGAGAACTTGCAAGGCCGTCAGATGTGTCAGCCTTCTATGAAAGTGAGTCCTGGGCCGCAACCGCTTCCCAGGCAACCGCCTCGCGCAACGGTTTCCCGCAACGGCCTCGCCCCGGGGCTTGACATGCGCGGTAGATAAGTGTATATACATCTATTATGACACGACGGCACAAGAATTTGGGCGGTCTCGGAGTCTCCCGCCGGCCCGGCGCGATGGCGGCCTGCACGTGCTTCAACCTGCGCAAGGCGTCGCGGGTGGTGACCCAGATCTTCGAGGCCGCGCTGGAGCCGAGCGGGCTCAAGGCCACCCAGTTCACTGTCCTTGCCGTCGTGTCCGCCGCCGGCACGGCCACAATGACGGATCTCGCGCGCGCGCTCGTGATGGACCGCACCACGCTGACGCGTAATCTCAGGCCCCTGGAGAACCAGGGATTGATCGCCATCGAGAGTGGCGCGGACCGCCGCACACGGCTCGTCGCCTTGACGGGCCGGGGCCGCGCCAAGCTGGAGGCGGCGCTGCCGCTCTGGAAGGAGGCCCAGGCGCGCATGCTCAAAGGTCTGGGTCGTGCCGCATGGCGCGATCTGCTCGAGGGCCTCGATGCGGCGGTGGCCGTCGCCCAGGCGCCGCGCTCCGGCGCAAAAGACATGGCGCCGGGCTGAACCGCGGGAAATTTTTTTTGGAGAGTAAGGTGTATATACACTTTATTTCACGAACCGAAAGGAGGCAGACATGACCATAACGCATACAGGCACAAGCCTTGCCGCCGGCAAATCCGGCATCAAGCCCCTCAGCTGGCTGGCGCTCGCGCTCTGGGCGCTCGCCGTCTGGAGCGCCGGTGCCGCGGGCGTCTTCGCGCCCGCCCCGGCGGGTCCGCCGCTCGCGCTCCTCGCCGCGCTTATCCTCCCGGTGGTTCTCTTCGCCGCCGGCTGGTGGGCCTCGGCCGCCGTGCGGGCTTGGGCCCTCGGGCTCGACCTGCGCCTGCTTACGGCGCTGCAGGGCTGGCGGGTGATCGGCGCGGGCTTCCTGTTCCTCTACGCTCAGGGCTCACTCCCGGGCATCTTCGCCTGGCCTGCGGGGCTTGGCGACCTCTTGGTCGGCTTGGCCGCGCCCTTCGTGCTGCTCGCCGTCATTCACAAGACGGCCGGCTGGCAGAGCCGGGTCAGGTGGCTCAACATCGCCGGGCTGATCGACTTCGCCGGGGCGTTCGCAACAGGCCTCCTCGCCAGCCCCTCGTCCTTCGGCGTCCTCGCCGGGTCCGTGACGACGGAGATCTTGGCTCAGCCGCCGCTGATCATGATTCCCGGCTTCGCCGTGCCCCTGTTCATCATCCTGCACGTGATCTCCCTGCTGCAGGTCTCCCACATGGGCAACCGCGCCGCTTGACCGCCCGCCGCCGGCGGTGCCCGCCGCTTGACCGGCGGTGTGCGGGGCTGCATGGTGCGCGCCATGCGAGCAGGCAAGGGTGGCCGGAATTCCTTCATGGCGCGCGCGCTCAACGAGGCCGAGGCGGCGGCCCGGCGCGGCGAGGTGCCGGTGGGCTGCGTGATCGTCGATGGGACGAGCGGCGCGGTGCTCGCGGCATGCGCCAACCGCACCGAAGAGCTCAAGGACCCGACGGCCCATGCGGAGATGCTGGCGCTCAGGGAGGCGGCGGGGAAAGTCGGCGCGCCGCGGCTTGTGGGCTCGGACCTTTACGTGACGCTCGAGCCCTGCCCGATGTGCGCGCAGGCCGCGTCGTTGGCGCGCATCGCAAGGCTCTATTTCGGGGCCTATGACCCCAAGGGGGGCGGGGTCGAGCACGGCCCGCGCATCTTCGCCCAGTCCACCTGCCACCACCGGCCGCAAGTCTACGGCGGGATTGCGGAGGCGCGGTGCGCGGGCCTGCTGAAGGCCTTCTTCGCGGCGCGGCGCTAGCGTTCTGCGTGTGAAATATCTTTGCCGCGACGACTGGATTGCCGACGTCGCCGAATGGGGCTTCGCCCCATGGCCCTGTCGTCGGGCCTGAGGCCCCACACCCCATTGATTGGGGTCCGGGGGCTGCGCCTCCGGGGCAAAACCCGCACGGCGGCGCTCGCAAGGCGACCGTTCCAAGGGTGCCGAGTGTCAACGTCGGAACACCGGATCCGCCTTACCCCCTCTCCTTCCGCACGAACCGGAAGATTCCGTCCGCGCCGGTGACGCGCGCGAGCCGGCCCCTGTGGGCGAGGTATTGGGCGTGCGCGAGGCTTTCGCCCATGGCGAAGCTGAGCCCGTGCGTATCGAGCTTGCGCTTAAACAGATATGGGATGAGCTCGGCCGCCGAGATCGGTTCCGCGCAGGCGGCGAGCACGGTCTTAAGCCGCGCCTCGTGGTGGCGGAGGAGTCCGTCGAGGCGCGCGCTCAGGCCCACGAACGGGAGGTCGTGGGAAGGCAGCACGAAGGTGCCGGCGGGCAACGCCCGGAACTTCTCCAGCGACGCGAGATAGACACCCAAGGGGTCGCCCTCGGGTTCGTAATGGCGCACGCTGATATTGGGCGTGATACGCGGCAGGATCTGATCCCCGGCGATCAGAACGTTTTTCTCCCGGCAATAAAGGCTTGCATGCTCCGGCGCGTGGCCCTGTCCCACGATCACCCGCCAGCTTCGCCCATCGATCGCGAGCTCGTCGCCCTCGGCCATGTGATGCACGGCATCGGGGAGCTCCGGCACGCCCCTGCGGTAGGTCGGGCCGCGCGATCTGATGGTGGCGTCGTGCGTCTCGGCGAGCCCGTGGCTGCGGAAGAACGCGATCCACGCTTCCGGATCGGTGGTGACGCCCTCGAAGGCGGCGCGGGCCGCGCGCCACTCGCCGGCGGTCATCGCGATTTCCGCGCCCCATCGACCGGCAAGCCAGGCCGCGAGGCCCAAATGATCCGGATGATGATGGGTGACGATCAGCCTGCGCATCGGGCGGCCCTGCATGGCGCCCGCGAAGATTTGCCGCCAGGCCTGCCGCGTCTCATCGAGGGCAAAGCCGCAGTCGACGGCGCTCCAGCCCGCGCCGTCCTCGAGCAGCCAGAGATTGACGTGATCGAGGGCAAACGGCAGCGGCATGCGCAGCCAGTAAACCCCGGACGCGACCTCGAGCGCCGCCCCCGGCGCCGGCGGCTCGGGAAAGGGGTGGGATATGCCCTGCTTGCTCCGTCGAGTCGTCTTGGTGTCCGTCTTCGCGCTGATCTTCGCGTCCATCTTCGCGTCCGTCCCCGCCCCGCGGCTCGACTCAACCTTCCCGCTCGACCGCCCGCCAGCCGATGTCGCGGCGGCAGAAGCCTTCGGCCCAGTCGATCAGGTCGACCGCCTTGTAGGCCCGGGCCTGGGCCTCGGCGACCGTCGCCCCGAGGGCCGTTATGTTGAGGACCCGCCCGCCGGCGGCGAGCAGCCTGCCGTCTCGCGCTTCGGTGCCGGCGTGAAAGATGGTCACGCCGGGCACTTGCGCCGCCTTGTTGAGATTGCGGATCTCGGTGCCCTTTTGGTAAGCGCCCGGATAGCCTTTTGAGGCCATCACCACGGTGAGCGCGGCGTCTTCGCGCCAGCGCAAATGGAACTTGTCGAGCACGCCCTCGCGCGCGGCAACGAGGGCCGGCAGGAGGTCGGAGAACAGCCGCGGCATTAACGCCTGGCATTCGGGATCGCCGAAGCGCACGTTGAATTCGAGAAGGTTGGGGCCGCCTTGCGTGATCATCAGCCCGGCATAGAGCACGCCCTTGTAAGGCCTGCCCGCGTCCGCCATGGCCCGGACGGCCGGCGTGATGATGCGGTCCATGATGTCCGCGGCCATGGCTTCGCTGACGATGGGCGCGGGCGAGTAGGACCCCATGCCGCCGGTGTTGGGCCCGGTGTCGCCCTCGCCCACCTGCTTGTGGTCCTGGGCCGAGGCCAGCGGCAGGGCGTTGGCGCCGTCGACCAGCGCGAAGAAGCTCGCTTCCTCGCCTTCGAGGAACTCCTCGACCACCACCTCCCGGCCGGCGTCACCGAAGCGATTGCCGCGCAGTATGTCATCGACGGCGGCCTCGGCCTCTGCGACCGTTTTCGCCATGATGACCCCCTTGCCCGCCGCAAGGCCGTCGGCCTTGACCACGATGGGCGCGCCGGTCTCGCGGATGTACGCCTTGGCCCGGTCGGCCTCGGCGAACCGTGCATAGGCCGCGGTGGGGATGCCGCACCGGGCGCACAGGTCCTTGGCGAAGCCCTTGGAGCCTTCGAGCACGGCGGCCCCGGCCGTGGGCCCGAAGGCAGCGATCCCCTCCGCCTCCAGCCGATCCACGATGCCGGCAACCAGCGGCGCCTCGGGGCCGACGACGACGAAGTCGATCTTTTGCTCCCGGCAGAATTCCAGGATTCCCTCGATGTCCTCGGCGCCGATGGCAACGCAGGTCGCGTCCTCGGCGATGCCCGCGTTGCCGGGCGCGCAGTAAAGGGCCTCAATCAGCGGTGAGACGGAGATCGCCCAGCAGAGCGCGTGTTCGCGCCCGCCCGATCCAACCACCAGGACTTTCATGCCGACCGCCTCCCGCAACAGAGTTTCTTGCGCTTTTCGCCCCTCTCGACGCGCCCCACGCTTGTCTCTTTGGGCCGGTCTTGTAACATAGATATCGAGCGCCATGAGCCAAAATTCACCCGAGCAACAAAAGCGGGGCGTGCTCGAGTCCAACCTGCCCGTCGTCACGGTCAGCGAGCTCTCGGCCGCGCTCAAACGCACGGTCGAGGCGGCCTTCGGCCAGGTGCGGGTGCGCGGCGAGATCTCCGGCTTCAAGCGCGCGGCCTCGGGGCACCTCTATTTCTCGCTCAAGGATGCGGACGCGGTGCTCGACGCGGTGTGCTGGAGGGGGGTCGCGGCGGCCCTCTCTCTCGAGCCCGAGGACGGGATGGAGGTGGTGTGCACCGGGCGCATCTCCACCTACCCCGGGCGCTCGAAGTATCAGATCGTCGTCGAGAGCCTCGAGCTTGCCGGCGAGGGCGCCCTTCTCCGGCTCATCGAGGAACGGAAAAGACGCCTCGAGGCCGAGGGCCTGTTCCTCGAGGCCCGCAAGAGGCCGATCCCGTTCCTGCCCGACATTATCGGCGTCGTGACCTCGCCGACGGGCGCGGTGATCCGCGACATCCTCCATCGCGTGCGCGACCGCTTCCCCCGCCATGTTCTGCTCTGGCCGGTCCTCGTCCAGGGCGAGGGCGCGCCCGAGGAGATCGCGGCGGCGATCGAGGGCTTCAACAGGCTCGTTCCGGGCGGCGAAGTGCCGCGCCCCGACCTGCTGATCGTGGCGCGGGGCGGCGGCAGCCTCGAGGACCTCATGGCGTTCAACGCCGAAATCGTGGTGCGCGCGGCCGCCGCCTCCGATATCCCCCTGATCTCCGCCATCGGCCACGAGACGGACGTGACCCTGATCGACTTCGCGGCCGATAAGCGCGCGCCGACGCCGAGCGCGGCGGCCGAGATGGCGGTGCCGGTGCGCATCGAATTGCTGGCCCAGGTGTTGGATGGCGGCACGCGCTTATCGGCCGCCATTCACCGCATGTTCGACGATTGGGGCGCGAGGATCGAAGGCCTTGCGCGCATCATGGGGGACCCGGCGCGCGTCGTCGGCGAGGCGGCCCAGCGCCTGGACGACAAGGCCGAGCGTTTGCAGAACGCCGCCGCCAACATGCTCAAGCGAACCGAGGCGGAACTCATGCGGATCGCGGCGGGGCTCAGGCCCCAAAGCCTTTACCTGACCATCGATCATGGCAGCGAGAGGATCGTGACTCTCGGCGAGCGGCTCGACGGCGCGGCGCGCCGGCTCGTGGGCGATGCCGAGACGCGTCTTGCGAACCTCGCGGGTCTGCTCGAGAGCGTTTCCTATCGCGGCGTGCTCGAGCGGGGCTACGCGGTGGTGCGGGATAACGCCGACGAGCCCGTGACCTCCGTCGCCGCGACCCGTCCCGGCATGGGCCTGAGCCTCGAGTTTCGGGACGGCAGGGCGGGCGTGACGGTCGCCGGCGGGGAGAAGAGCAGGCGTCCCTCCCGCCGGTCCGGGGATGGCGGCAAGCAGGGGAGCTTGCTGTGAGGCTCGTGCTTTCCGGGGCTTACGCGCTTGCTGGCTTGCTTGCGGCGCTGATTTTGGCCCCCGGCGCCGCCGGCGCAGAAGAGCCGCGGCCCCCGGCGGCGGGCGGCGCGCACGCGGAGGCCGCGGCCCCGCCGCTCGTCCTCGAGGGGCGCGCGATTGAGGGCGGGCTGATGATCGGACGCACCTCGGCGCGGGCCAAGGTGTGGCTCGACGGCAGGCCCGTGCGGGTCTCGAAGCAGGGCGTGTATCTGCTGGGCTTCCCCCGGGACGCCGGGCGCGAGGCGCGGCTCGAAGTGCAATTTCCCGACGGCCGTACGGCGACCCGCCTGCTGCGGGTCGAGCAGCGCGCCTACGAGATCGAGCGCATCGACGGCCTGCCGGAGCGCAAGGTCACGCCCTCGCCCGAGGATCTCAGGCGGATTGCGGCCGAGCGCGCCCGGATCGACAAGGCGCGCGCGCGCTTCACGGCTGAGTCCCTTTTCGAGTCGGGCTTCATCTGGCCGCTCACCGGGCGCATCAGCGGGGTCTACGGGAGTGTGCGGGTGCTCAACGGCAAGCCGCGGGCGCCGCATCTGGGCCTCGACATCGTCGCGCCCAAGGGCACGACGGTGGTGGCGCCCGCCGACGGGGTGGTTTCGCTCGCCTACCGCGGGATGTTCTTTTCCGGCAACGTCGTCGTCATCGATCACGGCCTCGGCCTGAGTTCGGTCTACGCCCACCTCGAGAGGGTGCTGGTGACAGAGGCCGAGAGCATTGCCCAGGGCGCGCCCATCGGCACGGTCGGCGCGACCGGCCGGGTCACGGGGCCGCACCTGCACTGGGGGGTCCATCTCTTCGCCCTGGGGTTGGACCCCGAACTTCTCGTGCGCTCCATGCCCGGCGCCGCTTCCGGCGCCGCGGGCGGCGGCGAATCCACGCCCGGGAAGCCCTGAGCGGCGACCGCTGTTTCGCGCCGGGTCGGGACTCTGGGAACGAAATACACGGCTTCACGCTAGAGCGCTATCCGACCA
>CBESNX010000047.1:0-9533 GCA_965531025.1 uncultured bacterium | reverse complement strand
AGCACGCCGGATATGCGTAAACCTAATCGGAATATGCTCTAGATGTCCGCTCCGGGTCAGATGCGGACATCGGCGGGTTAAGCTCTAAATCCAACACCAATGCTCTTTATGAGTACACACCCCAGATGAGTACACACCCCAGGGCCTGACCTGCCCGCTGATTCAAGCTTCCTCGCTTCCGACACCCGGCTGACGTCCGGCGCCGCCCGAGCCGGCGGACAGGCGCCTGCGCTTGGGGTGCCAATTCGCGGCCCGTTCGACGCCCCCGCGCGCGTCTTCCATATCCTTATCCTTCACGGCGCCGGGTTTTCGGGCGGCGCTCACGGCGTCCTCACGCAGCTTGGCGAACAGCGCATGGTCGCTCCACACGCCGTTGATCTTCAGGTACTCGGTGGCGTAACCCTCCTGCCTGAAGCCGCACTTCTCCAAGAGCCCCCGGCTCGCGGCGTTCGCCGGCAGACAGGCCGCCTCGACCCGGTGAAGATCGAGGGTCCCGAAGGCGAAGGACAGCACGCAGCGCAACGCCTCGGTCATAATGCCCTGGCGCGCGGAGGGCTTGCCGATCCAGTAGCCCAGGGTGCCGGACTGGTTGATGCCGCGGCGGATGTTGGTGAGGCCGATGCCGCCGAGCAGGGCGTCGTCGCTGCGGCGGAAGATGAAAAAGGTGTAACCCGTTTGCTTGCGCCAGCTCTCGACGTAATGGCGCAACCGGCGGCGATAGGCGGCGCGGCTGAGGGCGTCGCTGGGCCAGGTCGGCTCCCAGGGCGCGAGGAAATCCCGCGATATGCCGCGTAGCTCGGCCCAGACCCGCCAGTCCTTAATCCTCGGCGGGCGCAAATAAATCGTCTCGCCGAGCACCTGCTCGTCAGGAGGCGGGGGCAACAGGTGTTTCAGGAAACCGATCACGGCGGGCAACCTCTTGGGGACAGTCTCAAGACCTTCGCGGGCTCGCAGGATTCAGGCGAACCGTTCTTCAATCGCCCCCATGGCCTTGACCCGGCCGATGGGGCCCAGGGCGGCGAACGTGGGCCGGCTCGCCGTAAGCCTGTCGGCGACGCGGCCGATGGCTTCTAAATCCACCGCCTCGATCCGTTCGACGATCTCCTCGACGCTCAGGGGGCGGCCGTAGATGAGCATCTGCTGGCCGAGCCGCTCGCAGCGGGCGGACGTGCTTTCGAGCGCCATCAAAATCCCCGCCTTGATCTGCGCCCTGACGCGCGCGAGCTCTTGTTCCTTAACGGTGGCGCCGATGTTCCGGATCTCGTCGCACATGACGGACAAGAGTTCCTCGACCTCCCTCTCCCCGGTGCCCGCGTAGACGCCGAACAGGCCGCCGTCGACGTAAGGCGTGGTAAAGGAATAGATACTGTAGGCCAGCCCGCGCTTTTCCCGGATCTCCTGGAACAGCCGCGAGGACATGCCGCCGCCAAGCAGGCTGGAGAGCACGGAAAGGACATAGAAATCCGGGTCCGCGTAAGGAACGCCGGCGAATCCCAGGATGAGGTGGACCTGCTCGAGCTCGCGTTCCTCGTAAGTGTCGCCGCCCCGATAGCGGGCGGGCTCGCCTTCGTTCCCACCCGTCCGCGGCAAATCGGGAAACGCCTCTTGCGCCAGCTTCACGAAGGCATCGTGCTCGACCCTGCCCGCCGCCGCCAGGACCATCTTCGGCGCGCTGTAGTTTTCCCGCATGTAGCCGGAGATCACCTCGCGCGGCATGGCGCCGATCCGGTCGGCCGAGCCCAGGATCGGCCGGCCCAGCGGCTGGCCGGGATAGGCGGTTTCCTGGAAGCGGTCGAAAATGAAGTCGTCGGGGGTATCATAGGCCTGGCCGATTTCCTGGATGACCACCGCGCGCTCGCGCTCGAGCTCCTTGGGATCGAAGGTCGAGTGCTGCAGGATATCGGCGAGGATATCGACGGCAAGCGGTACGTCGGCCTTGAGCACCCTGGCGAAATAAATGGTGTATTCCCGCGAGGTGCAGGCGTTGAGGTGTCCGCCGACCGATTCGATCTCCTCGGCGATGGCCTGCGCCGAGCGCCGTTCGGTGCCCTTGAACGCCATGTGCTCCAACATGTGGGCCACCCCGTTGACCACTTCTCTCTCGTGGCGCGCGCCGACGCTCACCCACACCCCGAGGGAGGCCGTCTCCACCGTGTCAATGGGGTCGGTGACGACCCGCAGCCCGGTCGCGAGCGTGGTCACCTCGATGGTCATGCCACCCTCTTCTCGACGACGCGCCCGCGCACGAACGCTTGCACTCGGGCGAGGTCGTTGGGCAGGAAATCGACCGATTCCGGGCGCTCGAACAGGTCCAGGAGGTGGTCGGGAAGCGCCGGACGAACGCCCGTCGCCCGCTCGACCGCCTCCGGGAACTTGGCGGGATGGGCGTTGGCCAGGGAGACGATGGGCACGCTTCGCGCGCGCCGGTGGCGCCGGGCGCCGGCGACGCCGATGGCGGTATGGGGATCGAGAAGCTCGCCGGTCTCCCTGTAAATCACGGCGATGGTGTCCAGGGTTTCCTCGTCGTCCATGCTGTGGCCGTCGAAAATCTCGCGCGATGCGGCCAAGCGCCCGGCGCTCACCTGCATGACGCCCTCATCCCGGAAACGGCGCATCTCGCGCGCCAGTGCCTCGCCGTCCCGCTCGAAAAGATCGAACAACAAGCGCTCGAAATTGCTGGCGACCTGGATGTCCATGCTCACGCTGAGCGTGGGGCGGACCTCATCGAGGGTCATGGCGCCGCTGGAGAGGAACCGGGCGAGAATGTCGTTGCGGTTGGTGCCAAGCACCAGGTGATCGACCGGCAGCCCCATGCACCGCGCCACGTAGCCCGCGTAGATGTTGCCGAAATTGCCGGTCGGAACGGAGAACGCGACGGACCTCGCCGGCGCGCCGAGGGCCGCGCCGGCCACGAAGTAGTAAACGATTTGGCCGAGAATCCGCGCCCAGTTGATGGAGTTGAAGGCGGCCAGCCGCATCTCGTCCCGGAAGGCCCGGTCCCCGAACATGCCCTTCACCAGGTCCTGGCAGTCGTCGAAGCTGCCCTCGATGGCGATGTTGTGGACGTTGGCGGAGCCGACCGTGGTCATCTGGCGGCGCTGGACCTCGGAAATCCGGTTCCTGGGATGCAGGATGAAAATCTCGATGGCCGCCCGGTCGCGGCAGGCCTCGATCGCGGCCGATCCCGTGTCCCCGGAGGTGGCGCCGACCACCGTCACCTTCTCGCCGCGCTCCCTCAACACGTGATCGAACAGCCTGCCCAGCAGCTGCATGGCGTAGTCCTTGAACGCGAGCGTCGGCCCGTGAAACAGCTCCATCAGCCACTCGTTGGGACGAAGCTCCTTCAAGGGCGCCACCGCCGGATGGCTGAAACCCGCATAGGTGTCCTCGACGAGGTCGGCGAAGGTTTGCGCCCCGATGTCGTCCGTAACGAAGGGCGCCATCACGCGAAAGGCGGCTTCCGAGTAAGTGAGGCCCGCAAGCGCCCGGATATCCTCGCCCGAGAATTGCGGCCAGTCCTCGGGCACGTAGAGGCCGCCGTCGCGGGCGAGCCCGGTCAGCAAGACTTCGCTGAAGGCAAGGGGCGGCGCGGCCCCCCGGGTGCTGATGTAGCGCAAAGGCAAAACCTCCGAACCTAAGCGAAATGCAGGATTCGGCGGGCCAAAATGGCCACGCACATCTTAGGGCGAGACTATACGGGGCGCCCCGGAACGGCAAGTCCCCGGCCCCTTCAGGCCCGCCTTCAGGATAGATACCGGCGCTTGAGATGCTGCTTGAAGACCTTCGGATCAAGCGGCCGGCCGGTCGCCGCGGCCATCAGCTCGCGGGTCGAGAGCAACGAGCCCTTGAAGTGAACGTTTTCGCGCAGCCAATCGATCAGCTTCGTGAAATCGCCTTGCGCCAGGCCCGCGCGGATGTCCGGATCGGCGCTTTCCGCGGCGTCGAACAGCTGCGCCGCCGCCATCGCGCCCAGGGTGTAGGTCGGAAAGTACCCCCACACCCCGGCATACCAGTGGATATCCTGGAGGCAACCCTCGCCATCGTTGGGCGGCGCAAGCCCCAAGAGCTCCTTCATGCCGTCGTTCCAGGCGCCGGGGAGGTCCTTGAGCGCCAGATCTCCCCCGATGATCGCTTTCTCCAGGCGATAGCGCAAAATCACGTGGGCGGGATAGGTCACCTCGTCGGCATCGACGCGGATCAAGCCCGGCCTTACACGTATGCACAGTCGGTAAATGTTGTCGGCCTCCCAGGCTTTGCCCTTGCCATCGAAGGCCTCGCGCAGCAAGGGGGCGGCGAATGCGATGAATTCGCGGCTGCGGCAGGCCTGCATCTCGATGAGCAGGGATTGACTTTCATGGACGCTCATGCCGCGGGCCTGTCCCACCGGCTGGTGGCGCCATTTTCGGGGCAAGCCCTGGTCGTAAAGGGCGTGGCCCGTCTCGTGCGCAACCGCCATCAGCGCCGGCATGAAGTCCTCGTCGGTGTAGCGCGTGGTGATGCGGACATCCTCGGGCACCCCGCCGCAAAACGGATGATGGCTGACATCGAGCCGCCCGTGTTCGAAATCGAACCCTATCGTTTTCATGAGCTCGGCGCAGAGCGCCCGCTGCACCGTCTCGGGGAAGGGCCCGGCGAGGGCCAGGGGCGCGGGCCGTGATCCCTGGTGCTCCAGCACCTCGCCGAGAAACGCCGGGAGGAACGCCGCCAGGTCGTCGAAGACGGGGTCGATCGCTTGCGCGCGGCTTTGCGGCTCCCACTGGTCGATGAGGGCGTCATAGGGGGCGCAGCCAAGCTTCTCCCCCTTGGCCTCGGCAACCCGGCGCACGAGCGAGAGCAACTCTTCGGCGGGCGCGAGTACGCACGCGAAATCGTTTTCCTGTTTGGCTTGGCGCCAGATCATCTCGCAATTCGAGCTCGCCTTGGAAAGGGCGGCGATGAGGTCGGAATCCACGGCCGTCGCGTGGGTCCAGCGCCGGCGCATCTCGCGCAGGTTCGCCGCCTGCCAGGGATCGAGGCCGTCCGAGGGCGCCTCCAGAAGGTCCCCGAGCGATGGGTCGGTCAGAATTTCGTGGGCCATGACCTTGAGGGTGGCAAGCTGGGCGGCGCGGGCCTCGGCGCCCCCGGCCGGCATCATCGCCTCCATGTCCCAGTGCAGCATGCCGGTGATGTCGCTGAGCTGGGAGAGCCGTTCGAAATGCCGCTCGAGCTCTTCATAAGGGGTCATTGCGCGCCCTTCGGACCAACGCGTGAACACTCCCGACGGCACGTTCGGAGGCGGGGAAGACCGCTTCGCCGGCGCCTCATTGCCGTTTCCGGCGGTGGTAGAGAACATAGATCACCAGCAACGCCGCGGCCAGTGAATACCAGGTATTGGCATACTGCAGGTGATCGTTCCGCGGTTTCACCCTCGACTGGCCGCCGATGGGAAAGCCGCCCGGATTGGGCGCCGAGGTGGAGATCACAAACCGAACAACGCTCGGCGACCTTGAGAAACCCGTCGAACATCCCGCCCACGCCGCAGCGGGGGCAGCGGCGGCGCACTCCCGTAAGAATAAGGGGATATGGGCGGAAAATAGCTTGCGGTCATGGCCCAAAAGGCGCGGCGCCTAGCCGGAGCCCCACCAGTAGATGGAGGAGAACAGAAACAGCCACACCACGTCGACGAAGTGCCAGTACCAGGCGGCGGCCTCGAACCCGACATGGTGGTCCGGCTTGAAATGGCCCTTCCAGGCGCGGTACAGGCACACCGTCAGAAAGGTCGTCCCGATCATGACGTGAAACCCGTGAAACCCGGTCGCCATGAAGAAGGTCGTGGGATAGATGCCGCCCCTGAACGAGAAAGGCGCGTGGGAGTACTCGAATGCCTGGATGCCGGTGAAGGTAAGGCCAAGCAGGACCGTCAGCGCCAGCCCGCGCACCAGGTCCCGCCGGTTGTCCTCGATCAGGGCGTGGTGGGCCCAGGTGACGGTGACACCGGAGCTGAGCAGGATCAGGGTGTTCAGGAACGGAAGCTCCCAGGGGTCGAAGGTCTGGATCCCCTCGGGCGGCCACACGCTCCCCGCGGCCTCGAGGGGGAACAGGCTCGCGTTGAAGAAGGCCCAGAAAAAGGCGACGAAAAACATCACCTCGGAGGCGATGAACAGCGCCATGCCATAACGCAGGCCGATGCGGACCACGGGCGTGTGGTGGCCTTCGAACGTGGCCTCGCGCACGACGTCGCGCCACCACATGAACATCGTGAACAGCACCATGGCGATGCCGAGGAACATCAGCCAGGGGCCCCGGTCATGCATGAACAGGATGGCCCCCGCCGCCAGTGCCAGCGCCGAGGCGGCGCCGACCACGGGCCACGGACTCGGATCGACGAGGTGATAGGAATGTTTTCTCTCGTGTGCGCCGGCGTGGTTGTCGGTCATTCTTAACCTTCTACAAACTCAACTTTGCCTTGGGATCCGGGCTTGACGTCTACCGCGCCAAGGTCTCGTTTTGGGCCAGGACGCAGGAATGCCGGTTAGTTCACCGGGACGCGTCGTCCATCAACGATCTCCACGCCCTTCGCCGGATCGCGGGCGCGTCCCCGCGACGTCTTCCCCCCGCTTGTGCCCTTGGCCGGGAAAAAGGTGTAGGAAAGGGTGATGGTGTTGACATCGTCCAGATTGCGATCGTTCACGATTTTTGGTTCGATGAAGAAGGAGACCGGCATAGCCGCGCTCTCGCCCGCGCCGAGGTGCTGCTCGGTGAAGCAGAAGCACTCGATCTTGTTGAAGTAAACGCCCGCCTTGTAAGGGGTGACGTTGAAGGTGGCGACCCCGGTGATCGGTTTGTCGGAAAGGTTTTCCGCCCGGTAGTAGGCAAGCGCCCTCTCGCCCACCGCTATGCTCACCTGCCGCTGGGCCGGCCGGAAGCGCCAGGGCAACGCCGGCGAGACGTCGGCATTGAACTGCACGGTGATCACCCGCTCGCCGACTTTGCCGGGCGCGGCCTTGGCCGCCTGCGTGGTGCCGCCGTACCCGGTGACCTGGCAGAACAGGCGGTAAAGCGGCACGGCGGCGAAGCTCAACCCCGCCATGCCCGCCACAACGGCGATCAGGCTGACGGCCACGAGGGTGTGACGCCGGCGCCGGGGCGGTTGCATGGTCAGCTGCCGCCGAATTTCACGAGGGTGACCAGGTAAAACAAGACCACCAGCCCCAGCAGGACCGCAAAGAGCGCGAGGTTTTTCCCGCGCTGGCGCCGGTGCTGCTCGCTGACAACCCGATCCTTCGCCATCTCAGGTCCCAGCCCCCGCCGCGCCAGCGCCGAGCCGCAAGAAGCCGTCCATGACCATCACGGTGAACAGCAGGAACAGATAGAGGATCGAATAGGCGAACATCCGCCGCGCCGAGCGATTGGTGCGGTCGAACCACACGCGGACGGCGCACAGGATGAAGCCCGCGCCAAGGAGTGTCGCCGCGCCGCCATAGAGCGCTCCGGAAATGCCGAGGACCCAAGGGGCCAGGGTGAGGGGCGCGAGCCCGCAAGTATAAAGCAGGATCTGCTTCTTGGTCTGGCGCACGCCGGCGACGACGGGCAGCATCGGCACGCCGACGCTGGCGTAATCGCGCCAGCGGTAGAGCGCCAAAGCCCAGAAGTGGGGCGGCGTCCAAAGGAAGATGATCGCGAACAGCAGCATCGCCAGCGCGCCGACATCGCCGGTCACCGCCGCCCAGCCGATCACCGGCGGAAACGCCCCGGCGGCGCCGCCGATGACGATGTTTAAGGGCGTGCGCGGCTTGAGCCAGATGGTGTAGACGAAGATGTAAAAGCCGATCGCCAGCGCAAGCAGGGCCGCGGCCACGAGATTGACGGCAAGCCCCATGACGACCACCGAGCCCACGCCTAGGGTCACGCCGAAGCCGAGCGCGGCGCCGGGGTCGACCCTTCCGGAAGGGATCGGGCGGGACATGGTGCGCTTCATCACGGCGTCGATATCGCGCTCGTACCACATGTTGATCGCCCCGCAGGCACCCGCCCCGACGGCGATGCAAAGGACCGCCACCGCGGCCAACACGGGATGCAGCTCGCCCGGCGCCAGCATCAGTCCGGCGAATCCGGTGAACACGACCAGCGACATCACCCGCGGTTTCAACAGGGCGATGTAATCGCCGGCGCTGGAAGCGTCCTTGACGACGCCCCCCTCGGCCCGGCCCCTCATCTCGATGGCTGTATCAGACACTCAAGCTCCTTCGCTCGCCGCGCCCGCGCCCGGCAGGCCTACTTGATTTGCGGCAGCTCCTCGTAGGAGTGGAACGGCGGCGGCGAGCTCACCGTCCATTCCAGGGTCGTCGCGCCGGCGCCCCAGGGATTCTCGGCCACCTTCTCGCCGGCGGTGAACGTGCGGTAGATGATGTAGAGGAACAGCACCGCGCCCAACACCGCGATGCCTGACCCGAGCGAGGACACCATGTTCCAGCCCGCGAAAGCGTCCGGATAATCGGGAATGCGCCGCGGCATGCCGGCGAGTCCCAGGAAATGCATCGGGAAGAAGGTCAGGTTGACGCCGACGAACATGATCCAGAAATGGAGCTTGCCCAGGGCCTCCGGATACTGGCGGCCCGTAATCTTGCCGATCCAGTAATAGAACCCGGCGAAGATGGAGAACAGGGCGCCCATCGACATGGTGTAATGAAAATGCGCAACCACGTAATAAGTGTCGTGGAGCGCCACGTCGACGCCGGCATTGGCCAGCACCACGCCGGTCACGCCGCCGACGGTGAACAAGAAGATCATGCCAAGGGCGAACAGCATCGGCGTGCGGAACTCGATGGAACCGCCCCACATGGTGGCGATCCAGCTGAAGATCTTGATGCCCGTCGGCACCGCGATCACCAGGGTCGCGGAAACGAAGTAGGCGCGGGTGTCGACGTCAAGGCCGACCGTGTACATGTGGTGCGCCCACACGATGAAGCCGATGAACCCGATCGCCACCATGGCGTAGGCCATGCCGAGGTACCCGAATATCGGCTTTTTCGAGAAGGTGGACACCACTTGGCTGACGATGCCGAAGCCGGGGAGGACCAGGATGTAGACCTCGGGGTGGCCGAAGAACCAGAAGAGGTGCTGGAACAGCAGGGGATCGCCGCCACCCGCCGCCTCGAAGAAGGTGGTGCCGAAGTTCCTGTCGGTCAGCAGCATGGTGATGGCCCCGGCGAGAACCGGAAGGGCAAGCAGCACAAGGAAGGCGGTGACCAGCACCGACCATACGTACAGCGGCATCTTGTGGAGCGTCATGCCCGGGGCGCGCATGTTGAAAATGGTGGTGATGAAGTTAATGGCGCCCAGGATCGACGACGCGCCGGCGAGATGCAGGCTCAGAATCGCCATGTCAACCGCCGCCCCCGGATGACCGGAGGTGCTCAGCGGCGCATACACCGTCCAGCCGACGCCGGGGCCGCCGCCGACGAAGACCGAGCCCACAAGCAGGATGGCCGAAGGGATCAGCAGCCAGAAGCTGATGTTGTTGAGGCGCGGGAAGGCCATGTCCGGGGCGCCGA
>CBESNX010000046.1:0-9727 GCA_965531025.1 uncultured bacterium | reverse complement strand
GCGCCGGGCGGGTCCCCGCCCTGATGCTGCAGGGAACGGGCTCGGACGTCGGCAAGTCCCTGCTGCTGGCGGGACTCGGGCGCGCCTACGCCCGCCGGGGCCTCGCCGTGCGCCCGTTCAAGCCCCAGAACATGTCGAACAACGCCGCCGTCACCATCGACGGCGGCGAGATCGGCCGCGCCCAGGCCCTCCAGGCCCGGGCCTGTTGCCTTGAACCCACAACCGACATGAACCCGGTGCTGTTGAAGCCGCAAACCGAGGTGGGCGCCCAGGTCGTGGTGCAGGGACGGATCGCGGCAAACGCCGGCGCTCAGGCCTATCACGCGCTCAAGCCCTCCCTCTTGCCGCGGGTGCTGGAAAGTTTCGGCCGGCTTGCGGCCGGGGCCGATCTCATTTTGAGCGAAGGCGCGGGCAGCCCGGCGGAGGTCAACCTGAGGGACTGGGACATCGCCAACATGGGGTTCGCCGAGGCCGCCGATCTGCCGGTCGTGCTCATCGGCGATATCGAGCGCGGCGGCGTGATCGCGAGCCTCGTCGGCACCCACGCGCTCATTCGCGCCAGCGAAAGGGCGCGCATCGCGGGTTATGTCATCAACAAGTTCCGGGGCGACGCCCGTTTGCTGGAACCGGCGCTCGAGACCATCGGGGATCGAACCGGCTGGGCGTGCCTCGGCGTCGTGCCCTTCCTTGACGCGGCGCGCCTGCTGCCCGCCGAGGATGCCTTGGCGCTCGAGACCAACCGCTACCGCCCGCCGGTGCACGCCCCACTGGACGAGGACAGCGCCACCAAGATAGCCGTGCCGCGGCTTCCAAGGATCAGCAATTTCGACGACCTCGACCCCCTGGCGGCGGAGACGGGTGTGGTGATCGACCTCGTCGAGCCCGGCAGGCCGCTTCCCGCCGAGGCCCGGCTGATCCTGCTGCTCGGTGCAAAGGCGACCATTGCCGATCTCGCGTTCCTGTATGAGCAGGGATGGGATGTGGACATCCGCGCCCATGTGCGGCGCGGCGGCCGGGTGCTCGGACTTTGCGGCGGCTTCCAGATGCTGGGCAGGACCATCTCCGACCCGCACGGCGTCGAGGGTCGGGCGGGATCGGTGCGGGGGCTCGGCCTTCTCGACGTCGCGACGGAACTCGACGGCGCCAAGACCCTGCGGAAGGCCGCGGGGCACGAGGCCGCGACCGGCGCGCCCGTAAAGGGGTATGAGATGCACATCGGCCGGACCTCGGGCCCCGATTGCGCGCGCCCGATGCTCGAGCTCGACGGCCGCGCGGACGGGGCGTGCTCGGCCGACGGGCGGGTCAAGGGCTGCTATTTGCACGGCATCTTCGCTTCCGACGCCTTCCGCCGCGCCTTCCTTGAATCCTTGAGCGGCAAAAGCGCCTCCGGCGATCACGAGGCCGATTACGAGGCGCGAATCGAAGGGACGCTCGATGCGCTCGCGGCCCACCTCGAAGCCCACCTCGATCTCGATCAACTGCTGGAGATCGCCCGTGGACGCTAGCCGCCGGGCCCCGGTCCGTAAACGCACGGGCCCTTACCCTTTATGCGCTGAGACTGACCAGGAGAAGGGCCGCAACGAGGGCGATGTTGATGAGACACGCAACCGCGAACAGATGAAGGGCGCGGCGGATATCCCGATGGGTCGCGCGCGCTTCCCCTTCGCCGATCCAGGAATCGCGCACCACCGCTTCTTGGTAAGCCCGCGGCCCGGCGAGCGCCAGGTCCAGCGCCCCCGCCATCGCCCCTTCGGGCCAACCGGCGTTGAGCGAGCGGTGTTTGCCCGCATCGCGCCACATGATCCTGAGCGCGCGGCCCGCGTTGGCCGTGGGCACGAACAGCGCGGCGAGGGCGATCACCAGGCCGCTGATTCGCGCGGGGAAGAAGTTGAGCGCATCATCACACCTCGCCGCGGCCTTGCCGAAGTCGCGGTAGCGCGGCGTCGTGTGGCCGATCATGCTGTCCATGGTGTTGACGGCCTTGTACACCATCAGTCCCGGAAGGCCGAGAAGCGCGTACCAGAACACCGGAGCCAGGACGCCGTCGTTGAAGTTTTCCGCGCAGGATTCGATCGCCGCGCGGGCGACGCCATGCCCATCCAGATGCTTGACATCGCGGCCGACGACGTGGCGGACCGCTTCACGCCCGGCCTCGAGGCCCTTTTCGCGAAGGGCGCCGGCCACGGAGTTCACGTGATCGAACAGGCCGCGCTGGGCGATCAGGACGACGAGCACGGCCACCTCGACAATCCAGCCCCATGGGAGGCCGCGTGCGAGGCTTGCCACCGCCCAGGCGGCCAGCGCCGCGAGACTGGCGAGAAAAACCACCACGACGGCGCCCCGCACGGCCCGGTTGCGCGGGCTCCGTTCCTCTCGGTTGAGCCGCTTCTCGAGCGCGTCAACCAGCCGCCCGAAGGCGGCCACCGGGTGGGGGATGGCGCGGAACAGCGCCGGCGGATCGCCGACGAACGCCTCGATGATCAAGGCGAGCAGCAACAGCAACGGCTCGGACCCGCCGTGACCGCCCCCCCCATAACCACCAAAGGAATCGACGCCAAGCATGACGCGAAAATGGATCGGCGCGGGGCAACCGTCAATCACCAACCGGGCCTGACCCCCGCGCGGGCCTTGGGAGGCGGCGCGCGGGGCTCCGCGGCGCGAGAGAAAAGGCCCTCCGATGGCCCTTGATGCGGATCATACGGCGGTCCTGTTGTGCGGCCACGGCAGCCGCGATAGCCAAGCGCTTGCCGAGTTCAAGCGGCTGGCCGGCCGCGTGAGAGACAAGCTCGGACCCGTTCGTCTCGCCAGCGGCCATCTGGAGTTCGCCCGGCCCCACATCCGCGAGGGTCTCGAAGGTCTGCGCAATGAAGGCGCCAAGCGGATTCTCGCCGTCCCCGGCATGCTGTTCGCGGCGGGTCACGTCAAGAACGACATCCCTTGGGAGCTCAACTCCTTCGCCGCCGATCACCCGGAGATCGCCGTGCGCTACGCCCGGGAACTCGCCATCGACCCGAAACTGTTGCGCGCGTCCGCGGCGCGCATCGGAGAGGCCGAAGCCGCGGCGTCCGCGAAGATTCCCCGCGCCGACGCCGTGCTCGTGGTGGTCGGGCGCGGCACCACGGACCCGGACGCCAATTCGAACGTCGCCAAGCTCGCCCGCATGCTGTGGGAGGGGATGGGGTTCGGCTGGGCCGAAACGGCGTATTCCGGGGTTGCCTACCCGGGCGTGGACGCGGCGCTGGCGCGCGCCCGGCGCCTGGGCTTCAGGCGCATCGTCGTGTTCCCCTACTTCCTGTTCACCGGCGTGCTGGTCAAGCGCATCTATCGCCTGGCCGGGGAGGCCGCCGCCCGGCATCCGGAGATCGATTTCCTCGCCGTCGATTATCTTTGCGACCATCCGCTGGTGGTCGAGACCCTGATCGAGCGCGTCAACGAGATCGGCGCCGGCGCGAACAACATGAACTGCCAGCTCTGCAAGTACCGCGAACGGATGATCGGTTACGAGAGCGACCTCGGCAAGCCCCAGGCCGGCCACCATCACCACGTCCGCGGCATCGGCGCCGAGCGCGCGAAAGACGGGGACGGCCGGGGCGGGGACGAACAGGACTCGGACCGGCCCGAGAGCGGCCCGGATATCGGTGGGGAGCCCGCCCTTCCATGAGAGCCTATCTTCGCGACCCCGACGTGATTTACCGCCGTTCGCTCGCGGCCGCCCGCCGCGAGACCGATCTTGCGCACATCCCCGACGACCTGACCGACCTTGCCATACGGCTGGTCCACGCCTCCGCCATGCCCGGACTGGTTCGGGACCTCGCCTTCTCGGCGAATGCCGGGAGGGCGGGCCGCGAGGCCCTCGCGAACGGGGCTCCGATTCTCGCGGACTGTCAGATGGCGGCCCACGGGATTGCGGGCGATCTCCTGCCGGCTCGCAACGACGTCGTCTGCACCCTCGATGCGCCCGAGGTGCCGGAACTCGCGCAGCGCCTGGGCACCACCCGCTCGGCCGCCGCGGTGGAGCTGTGGCGGCCCGCCCTCGAAGGCGGCGTTATCGCCATCGGCAATGCGCCGACGGCCCTCTTCCGGCTCTTGGAGCTGATCGCGGACGGCGCCGGCAAGCCCGCGCTCGTCCTGGGCTTTCCCGTCGGCTTCGTCGGCGCCGCCGAGTCCAAGGCGGCGCTGATCGATTCCGGCGCGCCGTTCATCACGCTCAGGGGAAGGTTCGGGGGCAGCGCCCTCGCCGCCGCCGCGGTCAACGCGCTGGCAAGCGCCGGCAAGGGGCAGGGCGCCGACGCGGCGGCGGAGATTTCAGCGTGAACGCCTGGCTCAACGTCATCGGCATCGGCGCCGACGGCTTGCACGGGCTGAGCCCCGCCGCGCGCGCCCTCGTCGAGACCGCGGAGGTCCTGGTGGGAGGCGAACGCCACCTCGCCATGGTTCCGGACAATGGGGCGGAACGCCTCATCTGGGAGCTGCCGCTGGAGCAAAGCCTGGATGCGATCAGGGCCCGGCGGGGAAAGCGCGTCACCGTTCTCGCCACCGGCGACCCCATGTGCTTCGGCATCGGCGCGACCCTTGCGCGGTGTTTCGATGCGGGCGAGATCGCCGTCATCCCGACTTTAAGCGCCTTTTCACTCGCCTGCGCGCGACTCAACTGGCCGTTTGACGCGGTCGAGACCCTGACGCTGCTTGGCCGGCCCCTTGAACACCTCAACCTCCTTCTTTACCCGGGGGCGCGGCTCCTCCTGCTGGCGGAGAACGGCGCAACCCCGGCCAAGGTCGCGGCGCTTTTGAAGGCGCGCGGTTTCGGCCCGAGCCCCATGGTCGTGCTCGAGGACATGGGGGGCGCAAGGGAATCGCGCATCGAAGGCACCGCCGAAAGCTGGGACGCGCCGCGATGCAAGGACCTCAACACCATCGCCGTCGAGTGCCGCCCCGGCGCTCAAGCCATTATCCACTCCCGGGTCCCGGGCCTTCCCGACCAGGCGTTCGAGCATGACGGCCAGATCACCAAGCGCGAGGCGCGGGCGATGACCCTTTCGGCCCTTGCGCCCCTGCCGGGGGAGCGACTGTGGGACATCGGCGCCGGCTGCGGCTCGGTCGCCATCGAATGGCTGCGCGCCACCCTGCGGGCCCGCGCCGTCGCGATCGAGCGCAAGCCCGAGCGGGCGGCGATGATTGCACGCAACGCCGCGGCGCTGGGGGCGCCGCACCTCGAGGTCGTCGCCGGTGAAGCGCCGTTCGCGCTCGAGGGCCTTGATGCGCCGGACGCGGTGTTCATCGGCGGCGGGTTGACGGCCCCGGGGCTGTTCGAGGCCTGTTGGGACGCGCTGGGCGCGCGCGGGCGGCTCGTCGCCAGCGCCGTCACGGTGGAGGGCGAGGCGGTGCTTACACGTCACCGCAAAACACTTGGCGGAACGCTCACCCGCATCGCCGTCTCTCGTCTGGAACCCTTGGGCGAGTTCAGCGCGTGGCGGCCGTCGATGCCGGTGACCCAGCTCGTATCAATAAAGCCGTAAGCGATAAGCGGTAAGCGGTAAGGTGTAAGGCCTCCGCCGTCACCATTCGGACGATCGACTCAGGGGCAATGAGGAATTTCAGGGATATCACGCCCGGGGAGAAGGCGCACCGCCTTACGCTTGAAGTGTATCAAGCCACCGCCGGCTTCCCAGCGGCGGAACGGTGCGGACTGACAAGCCAAGCAAGGCGCGCCGCCGCCTCTGTTCCCGCAAACATCGCCGAAGGTTGCGGACGCGATGGTGAAGCGGAGGCTCCATGCCTTCAGCCAAGCGCCAAGGGCCGGCGGCTGATGGTTCTTGGCCTTTCGCTTATGGCGCACGGCTTGTCGCTTACCGCTTACGGCTTGGCGCCGGCGGCTGATGGCTGACAGCTCTCGGCCTCCCGGCGTCCTTTACGGCCTCGGCGTCGGCCCCGGCGATCCGGAACTCATTACCGTGAAGGCCTTGCGCATCTTGCAGGCCGTGCCGGTCATCGCCTATCCCGCGACGCTCGGGGGCGAGAGCATGGCGCGCGCCAGCGTGGAAGGGCGCCTTCCGGGCGGTCAGACCGAACTCGCGCTTGCCATCGACATCCAGGCCGGGCATGGGGAAAACGCGCCGTTCTATGACCGGGCGGCCCAAGCGATTGCCAACCACCTCGAAGCCGGGCGCGACGTGGCCGTCCTGTGCGAGGGGGATCCGTTCTTTTACGGCTCGTTCATGTACGTCTTCGGCCGCCTCGCGGGGAAATGGCGCACCGAGGTGGTGCCGGGGGTTTCGTCTCTCAACGCCTGTGCCGCGGCCCTTCACGCGCCGCTCGCGGGCGGCAACGACGTGCTCACGGTCCTGCCCGCATCCCTTGACGAGGCGGCGCTTAAGGCGCGCCTTCGCGAAACCGACGCCGCGGCGATCATCAAGATCGGCCGCCATTTTGCGAAGCTCGCCCGCGTGTTGAACAGTCTCGGGCTTTTCGGCAAGGCCCGTTATATCGAGCGGGTCGGCTTGGGCGATGAGCGCGTCCTCCCGATCGGCGAGGTTGCGGACGGCGAAGCGCCGTACTTCTCCATGGTGCTGGTGCATCACCGCGGCGAGGCCTGGCGATGACGGGGGCGCTGACCAAGGCGCCGGCGGGAACCGGCGGCGGGGCTGGGAGCGACAAGCTCCCGGCGGGCGCGGCGCTGATCGTGCTCACGCCAGGCGGCCTCGAGCTCGCGCGCAAGCTCAAGCCCGCGCTTCCCCGCTCGACCATCCATGGCCCCGGCGGGCGGCTCGGCGAGGCGGATGTGACCTTCACCGACCTTGCGGCGCACCTCAAGGAACTGTTCGCGGCGCGGGTGCCCATCGTCGGCGTCTGCGCCGCCGGCATCCTGATCCGCATCCTCGCCCCGCTGTTAACCGAGAAGCGCCAGGAAGGGCCGGTGGTGGCGCTCGCCGAAGACGGCAGCGCGGCCGTCCCGCTGCTCGGCGGCCATCGCGGCGCCAACGGGCTCGCCCGCGCCAGCGCCGCCCTTTGCGGCGGTACCGCCGCCATCACCACGGCAGGCGAGGTGAGCTTGGGTCTGGCCCTCGACGACCCGCCGACGGGCTGGCGCGTCGCCAACCCGGAATGCGCGAAATCCGTGACCGCCGCGCTTCTCGCGGGCGAGGCGGTGAGGCTCGATATCGAGGCCGGCGACGGCGACTGGCTCTTGCGCTCGGGCGCTCCCTTCGCCGCCCAGGGCGCGCTTGCCGTCCGCCTCACCGACAGGGACGGTCCGCTGTCGCAACAAACCCTGGTGCTGCACCCCGCGACCCTGGCCTTGGGCGTCGGGTGCGCGCGCGGCGTCGCGCCGGAAGAACTCATCCGGCTCGCCCGCGGGGCCCTGCGCCGGGCGAACCTTTCGCCGGCTTCCGTGGCCTGCGTCGTCTCCATCGAGCTCAAGGCGGACGAAGAGGCGGTCCACGCCCTTGCCCGCGAGCTCGACGCGCCGGCGCGCTTCTTTTCGCCCGAGCGGCTCGAGGCCGAAGCGCCGCGCCTTGCAAGCCCGTCCCAAAGGGTGTTCAGGGAGACCGGCTGCCACGGAGTGGCGGAGGGGGCGGCGCTCGCGGCCGCCGGCCCGGACGGAGAGCTCGTCGTCGCCAAGCTGAAATCACGGGGCGCGACCTGCGCGATTGCGCGGGCGGCCGATGTGATCGACCCCTCGAAGGCCGGGCGCGCGCGGGGCGTCCTGCAGGTCGTCGGCATCGGGCCCGGCGCTGCCGCGTGGCTGACGCCGGAAGCGCGCGCCGCGCTTAGCGAGGCGGATGACGTGGTGGGCTACGGGCTTTACCTCGACCTTCTGGGCGCCTCGATCGAGGGTAAGCGGCGCCACGCCTCGGCCCTGGGCGCGGAGGAGGAACGGGTGCGCCTCGCCCTTGACCTCGCCGCCGAGGGCCGCGCCGTGGCGCTCGTCTCATCGGGGGATGCGGGGATTTACGCGCTCGCGGCGCTCGTCTTCGAGCTTCTCGAAAGGGAAGACAAGGCCGGGTGGAACCGGGTACGCATCGCCGTGCTGCCGGGCATTTCCGCCATGCAGGCCGCGGCGGCCAGGGCGGGCGCGCCCTTGGGGCACGACTTCTGCGCCATTTCGCTCTCGGACCTCATGACGCCCTGGGCCGAGATCGAGGAAAAGCTGAAGGCGGCGGCAAGGGGGGATTTCGTGATCGCGCTTTATAACCCGGCGTCATCGCGAAGGAAGCGCCAGATCGTGGCCGCCCGCGACATCCTGCTGACCTCCCGCGGCCCCGAAACCCCGGTGCTTCTCGCGCGGAATGTGGGCCGGGAAGGTGAAGAGATAGACGTGATCCGGCTTGGCGAGCTTGGTCCGGGGCACGCCGACATGACCACCGTGGTGCTGGTGGGAAGCAGCAAGACCAGGCTCATCTCGCGCGGTAAGAAGCGCTGGCTCTACACCCCGCGGGGCTACGCCTCGAGAGGCGCGGCGCAGACCAACCGGGCGTCGGAGGAAAGCGGGTCGTGACCGTTCATTTCATCGGCGCGGGTCCTGGGGCCCCGGACCTGATCACGGTGCGGGGCCTCGCACTCATCCGCAAATGCCCGGTGGTGATCTATGCCGGCTCCCTGGTGCCCCGAGAGGTCATCGCCGAGGCCCCGGAAGGCGCCAAGGTCATCGATTCGGCCTCGCTCACGCTCGATGAGATCATCGCCGAGATGGCCGCGGCATCCGAGAATGGCAAGGACGTCGCGCGCGTGCATTCCGGCGATCCCAGCGTTTACGGCGCCATCGCCGAGCAGATGCGCCGGCTCGATCGACTCGGCATCGCTTACGATCTGACGCCGGGCGTTCCCGCTTACGCGGCCACCGCCGCGGCGCTCAAATGCGAGCTCACCCTGCCCGAGGTCAGCCAGACGGTGATCCTGACGCGCACCGCGGTGCGCGCCTCGCCGATGCCGGAAGGGGAGGCCCTCGCGAGGCTCGGCGCAAGCGGGGCGACGCTCGCGGTGCATCTTTCCGTCAACAACCTCGCCCGGGTGGTCAAGGACCTCATCCCCCACTACGGCGCCGATTGCGCCTGCGTCGTCGCCTATCGCGTGAGCTGGCCCGATGAAATCATCGTGCAGGGCGCCCTTGGCACCATCCGCGAGAAGGTGAAGGCCGCCGGGATCACGCGCACGGCCTTAATCCTCGTCGGTCGCACGTTGAGCGCTCAAGCGTTCCCCGCGAGCCGCCTTTACGATCCCGGCCACGCGCACCTGCTCAGGCCCAGGCGATCGTGAGGGGCGAGCCGCCGGGCGGCGATAACGGCCCGCGGCGAGCATCGGCCCCATTGCACGGCGCGTTTGTCGGGCGGGTAGAAGTGGCGTAGACTCAAGGCCTCAATGGTTTCCTCGGCGAAGGCTCCCATGGAACCCCAAGGTGTCGAACGCAGGCTCGCCGCTATCCTTTGCGCTGATGTGGTGGGCTACTCACGCCTCATGGGCGAGGACGAGGAAGCGACACTCCTCACACTGAACCTTTACCGACAGGTCATCGACCGGCAGGTCGCCAGCCATCGCGGCCGGGTGTTCGGCACTGCCGGCGACAGCGTGATCGCCGAGTTTGCCAGCCCGGTCGAGGCGGTGCGCTGCGCCGTCGCAATTCAGCAACAGCTGGAGAAACGTAACGCGGAGCTGCCCGAGGACCGCAAGATGCACTTTCGCATCGGTGTCAACCTCGGCGATGTGATGGTCGAGGGCGATAACCTCCTCGGGG